>JBDKTA010000050.1 GCA_039680605.1 Planctomycetaceae bacterium
CGTCGCCGTCGGCGTTAATCTGAAAAACAGACTGTCCATGCGCCCCGCTTCGCTAGTTTTCTGTAAGTCTTTTCGCTCAAAATACCTCTGCGGCCTCTGCGATCTCCGCGGTGAAATATCCGGGCTAAATGAAGAAGTAATTCGTTGTGTGAATTACTTCTTCATTTGGGGCCGTGTACCCTGACCAGCGCAAGTCCGCCGCGACTTTTCCCCAGGACTTCAATCCTGCGTCTTCTGTCTGCGCCGTCGACGAGCTATAATCCCGCCCCATGAGCGAAAAAACCATCATCGTCCCCGTGGACGGCGCGACCAACATCAAGCTCGAAACTCTGGACTTCGACTCGCTGGCCACGTTGGCGTCCGCCTCGGCGGCCTCGCCGGCCTGCACGCACGAGGGGCTGCTGTTCAACGATACCGGAGCCGAACTGGCCTGGTTCGACTCAGCCATCGCCGCTCTCCCCGAGGCGCTGCGGGCGGCTGCCGTCATCGCCCCGGTGGCCCGCGGATGTTCCGGCGGGTTGGTCGATGCGGACAACCGCTTGTGCGAAGTGCCCGGGCGGGACCTGACGCTGTCTTACAGCCAGCGCTTCGACGAGGAAGTGGAGCAGCGTTTCGCCGCCCTGGCGGGCCAGCGCGAGGAGTTCTTCGTCGAGACCGGCTCGATCCGCGACTTTCCCGGAAGCTTGACGCTGCTCAAGCGGTTCGTGTTCGAGGAGATGCGTCGCGGCGAGGCGCTGGCCCGCGCCAAGGCCTTCGGAATCTACGGCGTCCTGATGAGCGGGCACTATCTCGGCGGCGACTACCTCGGCGCCATCGCCGCGGCGGGCAACGAGCACAGCTATTGGATGTGCCACAGCGGCACGCGGAATGTTCAGGCCGCTCCCGGCACGCCCAGCACGGCCGCGGCGAAGGTGCCAGCGTTCGGGCGGCTGGTGCCTGCGCGGGCCGCCGTCGCGTATCGCGCGCTGGGGCAGATGCCCCAATCGCAGGCCGATGCGTTGGGTCTGTCCTGCAGGCCGACAATTGTTCCCGGCGGGCACGACACGTGCCTGTCTCACATCCCGATCATGTCGACGTTCCGCCAGGCGTTTCCGGAGATGGCGGATCGCCCTGTGATCCAGGTCGAGGGCGGGACGTGGACGATGATCGCCCAGATCGGCGGACGGGCGAAGCTCCCGGGCGACGGGTACGCGCGGGACATCCTCGTGCAGGGAACCGTGGACGGACAACCGGTGGTGACAGCGCGGTATGGCGGCGGGAATGATTTCAAACACGTTAAGGAATTGATCGCTCGGAGGACTGGTCCCTCAAGTGACCAGTCCAACGATCAGGGTGAGCGATTGATTGCGGAGATCGCCGCTGCTGCGGACTGCTTCGTCATTCCCAACATCGCCCCGGCGAATCATGGGACCGGACCGTTCCCGGACGTCAAGGGGCGGATCGTCAACGAGCAGGCGTTCTATGCAGATGCTGCGCGAGCAAGCGTCGTGCTTAACCTGACCACGGCGACTATGACCGCCCACCAGGTGCAGGCGATCGCCCAGGACGCGTCCGTCCCGCTGGTGCTGACGGCGGGGGCGTCGAAAGATCCATATTTCGGGCGATTGCTGGCGACGCTGACCGGCCGGGCGACCTACGCGATGTTCGACCGCGATGGCAATACCGTCGCCGAAACTACCACGCTCGGCGCGGCGATCTGCGCCAAGGCCGCCCTTGGGAATGTGCATCCGTATGACATGGATGTCAGCTCGCTGGGCGTGACGTATAAAGCCATGGCGCCGCTGGGAGCTTCCGCCGCCGAGGCGGTGCGGAGGTATCGCGGAAAGTTGATGACCCACGTATGCGCAGCGCCGTAGTCGTAGCTGCGCTTTGCTTTTCGAAAAGCTTCCAAAGCGGCAGCTAAGGCTGCCGCACTCCATATCAGCACAGCGGCCAGGCGTCGGTGGCTGGCGCCAGTTCGGCCACTTCTGCCACCTGTTCGACGAACATGATGACCGGTTCGCCCTTTACGCCGGCTCGCTGGATCATATCCTTGACCGAGTCGAGGTTCATGAACTCCTGTGCCCGCTGCTTGTCCTGGCACTGGAGCATGACGGTGACCCATTCGGGTGCGGCCTCGTCGCGGAATATCCATCCGCGACCGATGCCATACTCGCGCCTCAACTCATCCGACTCCTCGAAAACCCTCTTCCACTGTTCGAAATCGCCTATCTGGTGTCTGACAACAAGAAAGGTGTTCATGGCTCTACCCTCCTTAGAAATTCTAGGAGGATGAATGGATGGATGGATGGATGGATGGGGGGTGGCATGGCGACCCGCAAGAAACAACAACGCGTGTCGCCCATGCCACCGGGGCGGTTTCTTCAATTGGAAATTGGAAATCGGAAATTGGAAATGCTTCAGACGCTGGTCGGCGTGCCATCGGCGCTGCTGGCGCCGCTCTGGTCAGCCGCGATCGAATCTTTCATCTGGTGCCACTCGTCGATCGTCATGGTGACCTCGCGGGCCTGGCTGCCCTTGTATTCGCCCAGCAGTCCGGCCATCGCCATCTGGTCGATGATGCGGCTGGCGCGGGTGTAGCCCACGGCCAGACGCCGCTGCAGCAGCGAGACGCTTCCGCGTTTGGAGGCCAGGACGATCTCGACGGCCTGGTCGAACAGGTCGTCGCGCTCTCCGCTGTCGTCGCCGGAGGGGGAGGCGGACATGTTGGCCAGTTCGACGTTGTATTCGGGTTTGCGGGTCTTGCGAAGCTCGTTGACGACGGCCTTGATCTCGCTGTCGTCCACGTACGTGCCCTGGGCACGGGCCAGGGCGCTCTGACCGGGTTCCAGCAGGAGCATGTCGCCCTGTCCCAGGAGCACCTCGGCGCCGTTGTGGTCGAGTACGATGCGGCTTTCCTGGCGGCTGGCCACGCGGAAGCTGATGCGGCAGGGCATGTTGCTCTTGATGAGGCCGGTCACGACGTTGGCGCTGGGGCGCTGGGTGGCCAGGATCAGGTGGATGCCCACCGCGCGGGCCTTCTGGGCGATGCGGATGATGTGGCCTTCGACTTCCTTGGTCGAGGTCATGATCAGGTCGGCCAGTTCGTCGACGATGATCACGTAATACGGCAGGTGCGTCGTGGCGGTGGCCTTTTCCTCTTCGCTCTCGATGCCCAGGCGCTCGTAGATCTCCTTGGCGGTGAGCTTATTGAAACCGGCGATGTTCTTGACGTTGCATTCCTTGAGCAGCTCGTAGCGCTCGTCCATCTTGGTCGCGGCCCATTCGAGAATGCTCTCGGCCTTGGGCATCTCGTGGACGATGGGGCACAGCAGGTGGGGCACTTCTTCGAAGGCCGCCATCTCGACCATCTTGGGGTCCACCAGGATCAGCCGCACGTCCTCCGGCCGGCGCGTCATCAGCAGCGACATGATGATGGTGTTGATGCAGACGCTCTTGCCCGAGCCGGTGGTTCCGGCGATGAGCATGTGCGGCATGCGGGACAGGTCGGCCACGATCGCCTCGCCGCCGGCGTTCTTGCCCAGATACAGCGGCAGGGCCATCTCGCCCTCGGCCTCGGGCGCCAGGTCCATCAGGCTGCGGATGCGGACGATTTCCTTGTCCATGTTCGGCACTTCGATGCCGATGGTGTCTTTGTTGGGCAGCGGCGAAACCACGCGCACGCCGGGCACGGCCAGCGCGCGGGCGATGTCATTGGCCAGGCTCTGCACCTGGCTGACCTTGACGCCGGCCGACAGCGACAACTCGAACAGTGTGATCACCGGTCCGGTCTGGTACCCGACGACCTGGGCGGCGACGTTGAAATCGTCGAGCGTCTGCTGCAGCACCGCCTGCTTGATCTGGGCCTGGGCGTCCTGCTCGCGGGAGTAGTTCTGCGTGGGCTTGGCCAGCAGATCGGCTGAGGGCAGGATGTAGTCGTCTTTCTTCTTATCGGCCTTGGCGGGCTTGGGCGCCGGGCGAGGCACCTGCACGCGCGGTGCGGGGACCGGGACAGGGCGCAGCGGCGCAGGCGCGGGGCGCTCGACGAGCGGAACCTCGGCGGCCCTGGCCGGACCTGCCACAGCCGTTATCGCCGCGGGCTCGGCGGCCTTGGTCGCAGGCGTCGGGCGGGGCTTGAGCGTGACGATGGTCTTGTCAGCCGCCGGCACGGTCTGGGGCTGCGGGGCGGCCTTGAGGGCCGTCAGAACATCGGGCAGTTGCGGGCGGTTCTGCCAGGCCTTCTTGCCCAGGCCCGGAAGGCGAAGCACCAGGTTATCCGCCGCCAGCATCATCCCCGTACATAGCGAGACGACGACGACGATCCACGCGCCCCACGAGCCCAGGTGGGCCTTGAGCAAGCTGCCCAGACCCATGCCCAGGATACCCGCCGCCGCGTGGAACGGATCGCCCGCCGCGCCGGGACGCACCAGATGGGCGGCCGAACTGGTCGCCGCCACCAGCAGCAGCGTTCCGGCGATGCGCCAGGGCAGGTCCTTGATCTGACCGCCCAGGATGAGAATGAATGTCGCCACCGAAGCGAACAGCAGCCCCATGTACGCGCCGCCGCCGACCCAGTACCGCAGGAACCACGCCAGGTACGAACCGATAACGCCCGCGGCGTTGTGAACTTCAGGAGGATACTTCTGCCCGGACGGCTGATCGGTCGGGCTGAAACTCAGCAGGCTCAGCCATGCCAGCAGCACCAGGCCGCTCATGGCCAGGATGAAGCAGTATCGCACGAAGCGATGCTGCCCCTGCGGCGCCGGCGGAGCCGGCAGCTTTGCCGGCGCGGCGGGAGATTTCGACTTCTTGTCTTTCGTAGCCATCCGTGACTCTATTTCGGATTTTGGATTTCGGATTGCGGATTAGTACTCGGAGCCTGTCCGCAGCGGCGGGATCTAATCCGCAATCCGCGATCCCAAATCCGCAATTCTCACACACCTGTATGCCCGAACCCGCCGGCGCCTCGGGCGGTGGCGTCGAGATCGTCGACCACCTGCACCTGGGCCCGGGTCACCGGGGCGATCACCATTTGGGCGATCCGCATCCCGCGGCGAACCACGAACGGCTCGCTGCCGACGTTGCCCAGGATCACGCACACCTCGCCGCGGTAATCGGCGTCGATCGTGCCCGGCGCGTTGGGCAGCATCACGCCGTGCTTGAGCGCCAACCCGCTCCGCGGCCGAACCTGCGCCTCGTACCCGACCGGCATGGCCATGTAAAATCCGCACGGCACCAGCCGCACCTGGCCGGGGGCAACAGTCACATCCTCGTCGCAGGCGGCGCAGAGATCCATCCCGGCCGCGTGATCGCTCATGTACTGCGGCAGGGGCACGTCAAGGCAACCATCCTTGCGTTTGATCCTTATTTCTATCGGACTGACAGGCATAATCGCTCCAGACAAGGTTCGCTGCCAAACAACCGCGTCGAGCAAACTCGACCGCTAACTCTTCAATCCTCTTAATCGGTTCTTAATCCCGTTAATCCCGCACTCTCCGTCCCTGATCGTTCGCTTGCCCATGGCGACCCGCCGTGCGTGTCGCCATGCCACCCCTCCCGTTAGCGGCGGGGCTTGCCCCGCGCGGTTGTTTCCCCGATCCTGCGTCAGAGAAGAAACGCGCGAGGCAAGCCCCGCCCGTACTTCAAACTTCCTCAAATCGCTGCTTTGATCGTGATCATCTCGCCGCTTCGGCGGCGGAGGGAAATTGTGACGGTCTTGCCGGGCGGGGCGGCTTTGGTCAGCGCCGTCAGCGTGTTGATCGGCTTGCCGCTGATCTTGAGGATCACATCCATCGGCACGAATCCCGCCTTGGCGGCAGCGCTGTCGTCAGGCACCTTCGTCAGCGCCACGCCGATCTCTTCGCTGCGGCCCAGCGACGAGAGGATCTCGTAGCCCTTGACCGGCCGGACCGTGGCGTCCATCCAGGCGAGGGTTTCGGGTTCCTCGTCGGCCCCAGCCCTGGCAGGTGTGGGCAGCTTAGGAGTAGCGGCCTTGGCTTTCAGCGCGGGGCTGACGACGCCGAACTGGTCCATTGGGAAGTTCTTGAAGCCCAGCTTCAATGCCGGCGAGCCCTCCCGCACGCGGTAGTCGCCGGCCGCGGGGTCAACGAACATCGCATCGCCGGTCATCGAATGCTCATCGCGGGCCGATCCGGTCTTGGTCCACGGCTTGGGCTTTTTGCCCGGCGCGTGCAGGAGGTTGTGGTCCACTTCCTTGCCCCAGGGGGAAGCCACGTGGATGGGCTTGTACGGGCGCGAGACGATGTTGCGCCGGAAGACGTCGCCGCTGTTGGCGAACCACACGTGCGGGTGGAAGGAGTTGTCGACCATGATGTTGTTCTCGGCCGTGCGGTAGTAGCCCTCGCGCAGCTTGAGCCCGCCGTGGAGGCAGAGGTTGTTGTAGATGTGGTAGTTCGACGAGCCGTCGTCGAGGTCGATATCCCATCCGTGGTCGCAGCGGAAGCGGTTGTTTCGGATGATCGTGGTTTTACGGGCGTCCCAGAGCGACATTTCGGCAGGACCTTTGGGCCAGAAGCGGTCGCGCCCCCAGGAGTTGAACGAGCCGTGGTCGCCGGTCTCCAGCACGGTGTCGAAGACGTCGTTGAACTCCAGCACGTGCCCGCCCCAGCAGCCGTCGCCGATGTTGATACCCGCCCGCGGGATGCGATAGATGCTGTTGTGGGAGACGGTGATCTCCTCGGCCATGGCGATCTGAACGCCGGCGACCTGCTTCTCGAAGACGCCGATGTCGTGGATGAGATTATCGTGCGCGCGGCATTGCGCGGGGTAGAGATCGGCCTTGGGGCCAGGCGTTCGGTCGATCCGAGGCGCGGCGTCGTGGTCGAAATTGTAGCCCGCTTCGCGCACGGCCTTGGGGCTGCCGACGAAGCAGATCGCGCTGGCGCCGGCGGCGAAGATATGACAGCCGGAGGCTTCGAATCGCAGGTTGTGCTTGTTGACGAAGATCGCGTTGCCGCCGACGCTGTCGAAGGTGCAATTGCGCACGGCGCAGTCATGTGTGTTCTCGGCCAGCACGGCCCCGCAGCGATAAATCGTCCAGTCGCTTCGCAGCAGGGGCTCGCGGGTCTTCATGAACGTGCGGTTGGCGTGCGTGAACGTCAGCCCTTCGAAACTGACGAACTCGACGGGCTTGTCAGCCGAGCCGGCCATCTCGACGAGCGTCTCGAGCACGGGGGCTTCGATGACCGCGTCGGACAGGTCGATCGGCTTGCCGGTTCGCAGGGGCGGCATGACGTACAGCGTGCCGCTGGTGCGGTCGAGGTACCACTCGCCGGGGACGTCGAGCTCTTCGAGCACATTCTCGACAAAGCGGTACAGGTCGTGCGGCGGCGTGATGCGGTTGTTCTGCCAGCCGCCGTCGAGCACGGCCTGCCCGTCCTTCACGCCAGTGATGACGTAGTGCTGGCTGCCCCAGAGGTGCTTCTGCAGGGCGTGCATGTATCCGCCGGCCGGGTCGCGCCAGGTCTTCACCCGCTCGGGCGCAACGACGTCGGCAGCATGCCCGCCCCAGTTGCCGCCCTTGGGATCATAGTTGGGATAGCGAGCCAGAATCTGCCGCTTGCCGTTGACGAACAGTTCTTCAAACGGCCAGGCCCCGTCTTTGGCCTGCGGCACGGCGGCCTTGAAGATGCCGTTCTTCCAGGGCTTCCACGCCAGTTCCAGCCGCCGCCCGCCGCTGAGGACGACCTTCGCGCCCTCGGCCGCGCGATACATGACAGGCGAGTCTTTGCTGCCCGAGTCCGCCGCCGTCAGCTTGAACGTCTGCGGCAGGTAATACGTGCCGGACAGGAGGCTGACCGTGACCGGCTGGGGGGCCTTTCGCTTGATGGAGCGGACCATCGCCCGCGCCTTGTCCAGCGTCGCCAGAGGTTTCTCCCGGGAGCCGGGATTGGAATCGTCGCCGCGCGTGGATACAAAAAGTTCTTGTGCCATGGCCGAGGAAGATAGCAGAAGCAGACCCGCGATTGCCAACGCAATTCGGAGCATCATGCTCTCCTTTCGCCTATGTTCAACCCGCGCTCCTGCGCCGTGTGGCGGTGGGATAGTAAGCCCCAGAGGTCCCGAGTCTCTGACCCGGGATCGCGGTGACGTTGCACATTCATGGCACATTGTTGCACTTTTCACAGCGGTTTTGCGAACGTCCGCATGTACGAGAAAGATCGCTGCGCAGATCCCAATTTGGTGAGTCTCAAAAACCAGATGTCCAGAGGAAGAAGAATATTTTCTTGCTCCGCGCAAAAGCCGGTTTTCATGCTGCGCCAGGCCAAAAGAAGTTTCTGCCTCGGCGAGAATTCTTCTCCAGGCTGTCCAGGAACTATAATAGAGATGTAGAGGCAAGAGCAGGCGCCAAGGAAAGTCTTGGTGCCTTTTTTATTGTCTTGGCACGGGGTTCTATCTGAAGGAGTCTCTCGATGTCGGTATCTGAAGTCGTGCATGATGACAGGCTGTTGGTGCAGATGCTCGCTGACGGCGCGCCTTACCGTCAGATCGCCAAGATCACGGGGCTGTCGGTGTCGATGATCGGCAAGATCGCCCGCGGCGACAATCGCAGGGTGGTCTCGCACCAAGTCCATGAAGTCAAAGAGGCCCGCCGCCAGGCTCTTCGCGACGCGGCCGCCCGACGCGCCGCAGACCTGATGAACGCCCACGTGGAGGAGGGCCTCAAGGCCGGCGGCGAAACGGCGCGCAAGTGCCGCGAATTTATCATCGGCCACCTTCTGGAGCAGGACGACAACCCCGCCGACCTGTTCGACACCCTCCTGGCGGGCCCCGTCGACGCGGCGCGCCCGGCGGCAGGCATTAAACCCAAGGAAGCTCTTTGCTCCCAAGGGGCGGTCTAGATTAAGGGCAAGCGGGCGTTGCTTCTGGAGAATTTTCCCCCGTCCGATATCACGGGGTGCCGGGTTTCATCTGCTGGAATCGTAATTACTCAAGAGGCTGACAAGATGACGAATGGAACCATGCGGGTTTGGGCAGGACTTCTGGCTGTTGCGATTGGCTGCACGATGGCCGCCACGGCCGGGGCCGGCGAGTTGTACGTCAGCACCAAGGGCGCCGACACGGCTGCGGGCACCAAGGCCGCGCCGTTTGCCACCGTGAGCCGCGCGCAGCAGGAAGTCCGCAAGCTCATCGCGGCGGGGCTCAAGGAAGACGTTACTGTCCGGATCGCCCCGGGTGTGTACGAACTGGCGGCGCCGCTGGTGCTGGGGACCGAAGATTCCGGCACGGCTGAGCATAGCGTGACTTACGCCGCCGACGGCGGGGCGGTGGTGATCAGCGGCGGACGGCGCATCGGGGCTTTCAAGGCCGAGGGCAAGGTCTGGACGGCCGACGTGCCGGCCGCCCGCGAGGGCAAGTGGTACTTCCGCCAGCTCTTCGTCAATGGCCGGCGCGCGGTCCGCGCCCGCTCGGGCCAGACGAACATCCGCAAGGCGATCCTCCCACGCAGCCTCAGCAGCTATCGCATCTGGTTCAATAGCGGCGTGGCCGACTGGAAGAATGTCGGCGACGTGGAACTGATCTTCTTCGGCCATTGGGACGTCGGGCGCAAACGCCTGGAGTCGGCGTCGGCGGGCGGGCAGATGGTCGCGTTGGCCGGGCCTCACTTTCCGGCGCTGCTTCAAAACGCGGCCGTGCCGACGCTGCGGGCATACTTCGAGAACGCCCGCGAGCTGCTCGATGAACCCGGCGAGTGGTACCTCGACCGCACCAGCGGGCAGTTGAGCTACATGCCGCTGGCCGGGGAGTCGCCGGCGTCGGCCGAGGCGGTCGCCCCGGCGCTGGACCGCCTGGTGGAGCTCGCCGGCACAAGCGAAAAGCCCGTGCGCAACGTACACTTCCGCGGGCTGTCGTTCCAGCATGCCGACTGGGCGCCGCCGCCGTTCGGTTACCACGGTTTCCAGGCCGGGCGCTACGTCGCCGCTCGCAACGCTGAGCAGCGGCCGCACCCGGGTATCGAGGCGGCGCTGCGCTGGCGCGGCGCCGAGGGGTGCAGCCTCAAACAGTGCAGCGTGAGCTTCGTCGGCGGGGCCGGCGTGGACCTCGGCGAACGCTGCCGCGGCAACGTGATCGAGGGCTGCACGTTCCAGGACATCGGCGGCGGGGCAGTGTGCGTGGGGTCGGCCGTCAGTGACGAGGCCACCGTGGCGACGGGCAACCGCATCGAGGGCAACCTCGTCGAGCGCTGCGCGCTGGACTACCAGGGCGCGGTGGGGATCTGGGCGGGGTTCAGCCGCGGGACGGTGATCCGCCACAACGAGGTGCGCGAGTTGCCGTACACGGGCATCTCGGTCGGCTGGCAGTGGGGCGACAGCCCGACGGTCTGCCGCGACAACATCATCGAGTTCAACCTCGTGCATCACGTGATGAACATGCTCGGCGACGGTGGCGGCATCTACACGCTTGGGGCCCAGCCGGGTTCGGTGATCCGCGGCAACGTGATCCGCGACGTGCCTCGCAGCCCCTACCCGCGCGGGTACGCCAACTTCGGCCTGTACCTCGACCAGGGTTCCAAGGGCTTCAATGTGGCGGACAATCTGGTCTACAACATCGCCCAGGGCCCGCTGCGGATGAACCGGATCCCCAAGGAGAACCAGACCTGGGGCGAGAACGTCTTCGAAAATGGTCCCGCCCCCGAGACGCCCGCCGCGAAGGCGATCCTGAAGAAAGCCGGCCTGCCGGCGAAGCAAAATTGAAAAGACTCACCGCAGAGGTCGCAAAGAACGCAGAGAATGAAACATGGAAACACCGGTTCGATCGGGAGTGGGGTGGATAGACGCGGCATTTGATCTTTGCGTGCGCTTTCTCATGTGGCTGGCGGGCGTGCTGGGCATCAGCTACAACGAGATCAACGTCTGGATATTCTGCGTGCTCTGGCCGGTCCTCACGCTGGTGCTGATCGTGGCCGTCATCTGGCAATGGCGAAAGATTCGAGGCCTGAAGATGCAGCTCAGCAAAGTCTAGAATGGGGGCGCTTTGTCCGGGGAAGAAACAACGTCAGCCGCCGAAGAGCAGCAGGATTTTGTGTAATCCCGCCGCACGATCTCTTGCGTCCGAAGGACGCATATTCGTCGGCCCAGGGCAGAGCGCAGCGCCGCCCTGGGGAGTCGTTGCCCAATATGTTCTGAGCCCTGAAAGGGCGAAACATCATCGGGTGCCGCCCTTTCAGGGCTCGGACCGTGAGGCGAGCGAACCCAGGGCTGCGTCACTCGCTTCCGCTCGCGACTGCGCCCTGGGCTGGCGAATTGCAGGCCTTCGGCCTGCGTTATTCCATTATTCCATTACTCCATTATTCCATTTTTCCTGCCAACGGTGTAGTGTGGCCGCCTTGACCGCTGAGCGGTCTGTATAAAAGGATGGCATCGATGAGCAACTACTTCACGTACACCGGTTCGCGGCTGAACACGATCTCGTTTCCCCTGGGCGGCATCGGCACGGGGTGCGTCGGGTTGTCCGGCACGGGGCGGCTGGTCGACTGGGAAATCTTCAACAAGCCCAACAAGAACAGCATGCTGGGCTTTTCGCACTTCGCCATCAAGGCTGAGGCCGGCGGGCAACTGCTCGACAGCCGCGTCATGAACGGCGATCTGCCACCGCCGTACATGGGCGGCGGAATGGGCCCCGGGCGCGAGACGCTGGCCGGCGTGCCGCACTTTTCCAAGTGCGAGTTTCAAGGCGAGTTCCCCATCGCCAGGCTCACGCTGACCGACCGCAAGTTCCCCGGCGCCGTCACCGTCAAGGCGTTCAACCCGTTCATCCCGCTCAACGAGGACGACTCGGGCATCCCGGCGGCGTTCTTCGAGGTCGAGGTCAAGAACCCCACCAAAAAGAAGATCAACTACACGCTGTGCCTGACGGTGCAAAACCCGCTGGCCGGCGGGACGGCCAACACATTCGCCGCCAATGGCAAGATCAAGCAGATCAACCTGTCCAGCGTCTCGCTGCCCAAGGAAGACGTCAAGTACGGCGACATGACGGTGGCCACCGACGCGGCCGACGTGAGCTACCAGGAATACTGGTTCCGCGGCGCGTGGTTCGACAACCTGGGCGTCTACTGGCGCGACCTGCGAGAGCAGGGCAAGCTCAAGAACCGCACCTACACGCCGTCCGACAAGGCCGGCGGCGACCACGCGACGCTGGCGGCACACGTCACGGCAGCGCCGGGCAAGACCGTCAAGGCCCGCTTCGTCATCGCCTGGAACTTCCCCAACTGTGAGAACTACTGGAACCCGGTTCGCTGCGACAGCGGCGCCTGCTGCAACGACAGCACCAAGTGCGGCGACGGGATCAACCATGAGGCCAACCGCTGGAAGAACTATTACGCCACGCTCTTTGCCGACTCCAAGGCCACGGCGAACTACTGCCTGACGCAGTGGGACCGGCTCGAGAGCCAGACGCAGGCGTTCAAGGATGCGCTGTTCGGCTCGGACCTGCCCGCGGCGGCGATCGACGCGGTGTCGGCGAACATCTCGCTGCTCAAGAGCCCGACGTGCCTGCGGATCGACGACGGGACGTTCTACGGTTGGGAAGGCTGCCACTGCAACAGCGGTTGCTGCGAGGGAAGCTGCACGCACGTGTGGAACTACGCCTACGCCATGCCGTTCCTGTTCCCGCACCTGGAGCGGACGGTTCGCGACGCGGACTTCCAGTACAACTACGCCGACGACGGGAGTATGGGCTTCCGCATCCAACTGCCGCTGGGGCGAGCGCGCTCGACGATGCGCCCCTGCGTCGACGGGCAGTTCTGCGGCGTCGTCAAGGCGTATCGCGAATGGAAGATCTGCGGCGACGACGCCTGGCTCAAAGGCCACTGGCCCAAGATCAAGAAGAACATCGAGTGGGCCTGGTCGCCTGAAAATTACGACATGTGGGACCGCGACAAGGACGGCGTGCTCGAAGGCCGCCAGCACCACACCCTCGACGTCGAGCTGTTCGGCCCCAGCAGTTGGCTCAACAGCTTCTACCTCGCGGCCCTGAAGGCGGGCATCGAGATGGCCGAGTATCTCGGCGACGCGGCCGCGGCGGCCGAATATCGCGAGGTCTTCGACAAGGGCAAGGCCTGGGTCGACAAGAACCTCTTCAACGGCGAGTACTACCACCAGAAGATCGACGTGTCCGACAAGGGCATCCTGGACAAGCTCGCCGCCACCGGCCTGGAGCAGCACAAGGGCATCGACTATTACTGGGACGGCGAGCACGGCCAGATCAAGTACCAGATCGACCACGGCTGCGCGCTGGACCAGATCCTGGGCCAGTGGCACGCGAACCTCTGCGGCCTGGGCGACGTGCTCGACCCGGCGCAGGCGCGCAAGGCCGCCAAGTCGCTCTATCGCTACAACTTCAAGAAGTCGATGCGCGACGTGTTCAACGCCTGCCGCATCTACAGCCTCAACGACGAAGGCGGGCTGATGATCTGCGAATGGCCCAATGGCGCCGAAAAGCCGGCCTGCCCGCTGACCTACGCCGAAGAGACGATGAACGGCTTCGAGTACAGCGGCGCCATCACCATGATCCAGTACGGCCTGGTGAAGGAAGGCCTCGAGGCCGTCGCGGCTGTCCGCCAGCGGTATAACGGCGAGAACCGCAATCCGTGGGACGAGATCGAGTGCGGGCACAACTACGCCCGCTCGATGGCCAGCTTCGCCCTGCTTCCGGCGCTGAGCGGGTTCCAGTTCGACATGCCGCGCAAGACCATCGGCTTCAATCCGGTCATCGAGGGCAAGGGCGGCAAGTTCGACTGCCTCTGGTCGCTCGAAGGCGCCTGGGGCATGTTCCGCAAGTCGCGCAAGAGCGTGGCCGTCGAAGTTACCGCCGGCAAACTCACGCTGGCGGCGCTGAACCTGCCCTTCCTGGTCAAGAGCAAAATCAAGAGCGTGACGCTGGGCAAGAAGAAGGTCGTCTGCACGATCGAAGGCGGCCGGCTGGTCTTTGCCACGCCCGTGACCATCGATCCCAAGGCCGCACTGACAGTGACGATGTAATCGCCCCGACTGCGGTGCGGAAACGGTCTCTGGCGTTGCCTTGGGGCTTCGCTATAATTAGGCCGCCATAAGGTGGAGAACAGCAATGATCAGATTTGCATGGGTTCTGTTGGCCGCTGCGGCGGCGACCGGGTGCGGACAGGCGCCGCTGGAAGTGGGGCAGACGCGCCCGCTGGGACCGGTTTCGTATGATGACGCGTTCGAGGCCGCCAAAGCGGTCATGAACGAGTACTACACCGTGGAAACGGCCGACCCGGTCAGCGGGACGATCACCTCGGCGGGCAAGAACATCGAGCTGCCCAGCGAGCGGCTGATCTCTGGGGCTGTTGGGGCGCCGGGTTCGCCGGCCAGACAGCAGGCGCGGTTGATCATCACGCGCAGCGGCGACCTGGTCGAGGCTCGGGCGGTTGTGGCGATCCAGCGCCAGCAGGGGGAGATCTTCCGCCTGTATTCCGCCCAGCGCGAGAACTACAGCGGCTCGCCGGGCAATCGCAACCCCGGCGAACTCTACGGCGCGCCCTCCCTGCAGCAGCAGGAAGTGTGGGAGACTACCGGCTACGACAGCGAGACGGCCGACCGCATGCTCCAGAGCCTCTACGACAAGCTGCATCGCAAAGCCCCGACCACGCAGCGGTATACAAAGTGAGCATCAAGATCGCCGTCGTTCAGATGCCCATCATTCCCGGCGAGCCGGACATGAATCGCCGCAAGGCTCTGGACATGACGGCAGAGGCTCTGGCCGGCGGGGCGGATATCGTTCTACTGCCCGAGGGCATGCTCATGGGCTACACTTCCCGCATGCCCGATCTGGCCGAGCCCGTCAACGGCCCGACTACCCAGGCGTTTCAGTCGCTGCTGGCCGGGTCGCGCGCCATGGTGCTCTACGGTCTGACCGAGCGTGCCAACTATGACTGCTACCTCGCCGCCACCCTCGTCGGCGCCGGCGGCGTGATGGCGCACTATCGCAAGACGCACCTGTGGTGGGCGTCTGACGGCCTGCGCGAGGAAGCGGCATTCTTCAAGCCCGGGCACCACCTGACGACCTTCGACGTCAAGGGCTTCAAGGCCGGCGTGATGATCTGCTACGACGGCGACTTTCCCGAGCTGACCCGCACCTACGCCACGATGGGCTGCTCGATGGTCTTCTGGATGAACAACCGCGGCAGCCGCGGACACGGCGAAACAGCGCCGCTGTCGCTGGCCAATTCAATGATCATGGCCGCCTCGTGCCCCTGCGGCAAAGACGAAGCGGACCGCCCCTGCGGCGGCGGCAGCAATATCACCGGTCCTTACGGGAACCTGCTGGCCGAGATCTGGAACGATGAAGGCGTGATCTATGCCGACGTGGATCCCCAGGCCGCCCTCGATCACCGCAAGAGCAACCCCTGGTACCGAGGCCGCCGGCGGGAACTGTATAGACAGTTGTGAGTGGTGAGTGGTGAGTGGTGAGATTTCGGCCCGAAGGGCCGGCGGGGGGATAGTCGAGGGCAAGCGCAGCGCCCGCGCCGCCCCCTGAAAAGTTCACAACTCACCACTCACCACTCACCACTTTTCTTAATGAGCGATATACACGTCGAGCACGCGGAAGGCGCCGGTTCGGGTGTCGGCGAACTTGAGCAGTTTGTCGGGCTTGGTCATTTCAAGCATTTCGCGCATCTGCGGGCGCATGCCCAGGATCACGACGCTGCCGTCGATGGTGCGGGCCTTGTTGGCCAGCACCAGCAGCACGCCGATCATGCTGGAGGAGAGGAACTGGACGGAACTGAAGTCCAGCACGATGCGCCGGCACCGTTCCTGGTCGACGAGTTTGAACAGGTCGTTGCCCATGGTCTGCGCAGCGAGCGTGTCCAGGATCGACGTCTCGATGAACTTCACGACCGTCAGGTCCTGGTAGCGGGTCACCTGTAATGGATTGGTTGCTGTAAGCATATTGCCTTTCGTAGCGGCCCCGTAATAGCGGCGGTTGAACCCCGTAATGCAGCCTGAGCCTGCAGCGTTATCGCAGTGTCTTATGCGGAACCCCGTAACGTATGGCGGGTGCCCCCCGGGAACTCAGGCAGGTTTAGGGCAATACTATAACCGTGCCCTGGATGATATCTACCGCAGGAAGATATTTTTTTTCGTGCCGGCGACGCGAGCCTCAACCCTGCAGGCGCTTGAGCGCTTCTGGGCCGTCGGCGGCGAACGTCAGCACGCGGTCAAGATTGGCGATCTGGAAGACCTTCATCAATTGCGGCTTGAGCCCGCAGAGCACCACGCGCCCCTTGGCGGTCTGGGCTTTCTTGTGTACCGTCAGGAAGACGCCGATCATGCTCGAAGAGAGGTTCTGGAGATTGCGCAGGTCGAGGATGACCTTCGGGGTGACCAGGTCGGCCAGGGCGGCGTCGATCTCGCGACCGATGATATCGATTTCTACCGCGTCGAGCACGGAGGCGGATTTTAACGCCACCACCGTGACGCCGGAGGTTTGGGAGACGCTGATTTTGTTCTTGTCGGACATTTCCTGAATCCTCGGCTGCAGATAACGCTGGAAGGCGGGATTGTATCATCGTCAGATAGGAAGTGCGCCTCAAAATTGACGGAAGTATCGCCCGCTTTCGGCCCCGGCGTGGGCGCGCCAGTAGGTCGGGGCGCTTCGGTCGAACCGGCGGCACATCGGGTCGCGCCCGAGCAGGCGCATCAGCAGGCCGATCGGCGTCAGCACCAGGAAGTACACAGCCGCCAGAACCGCCGTCGAGACCGCCACGCCGATCGGATACGCCGCCAGCGTCAACGCCAGATAAGCCCCTCGCATGATCGGCGGACACAGCCAGCCCGCCGCCGGCACGAGGACAGCGAGGGCGGCCAGCACGCTCGCGGCCGCCGGGCTGTGCCATCGCCACATCGCCACGGCGGCCCAGACGCCGGCGAATACCAGCCACGCCAGGCCGAACTGGTCTAGTTGTTTGCGGGTCGGGGCAAGATTCAGTCGAATCAATGACATTTATACGGTCCCTTAGCGGTCGAGCCCGCCACGGCGGATCTTCGACTTGCTCGACGCGGTTGTTTCCCTGGTGCATCGCCGGGGAAACAACCGCGCGGGGCAAGCCCCGCCGCTAACATAGCAATCCTACATCCATCCATCCATCCATCCATCCATCCATTCATCCATTCATCCATCATCCCGCCGCGCATCCATGGCGACCCGCTTCGCGTGCCGCCACGCCACCCGCCCTCTGTGGCGGCGGCCGGAAAATTGGGACAGGCACCTCCGGCCTGCGGCCTGCGGAGCCAGTCCCTATTTTCCTAATCCAGGCTGAACTTCGCCAGGTACTCGTCGATCTTGTGCTCCGTGGCCTGGGGCTGATCCTTTTTCAGCAGCAGGCAGTTCTCGATCACCAGGGCGTCCATATTGGTGGCCATGAAGCACCGGTACGCGTCGGCGGGGGAGCAGACGATCGGCTCGCCCCGCACGTTGAAGCTGGTGTTGATAACGACGGGGCATCCGGTGGCGGCTTCGAAGGCCTTGAGCAAACGGTAGAACCGCCCGTGGCGCTGGTCGACGGTTTGAACGCGTGCGGAGTAATCCACGTGCGTGACGGCGGGGATCTGCGAGCGGGCGGTCTTGAGCTTGTCCAGACCGGCCGCCCCGTCGTCGGCGCCGTCGAGGCGTTTGTCCGCGGCCACCGGAGCCACCAGCAGCATGTAGGCGCTGTCCTGGTGGGGGCGCATCTGGAAGTACTGGTCGACCTTCTCCCGCAGCACGGCCGGGGCGAAGGGTCGGAACGACTCGCGGAACTTGATCTTGAGGTTGAGGGTCGACTGCATGTCGCGACTTCGCGCGTCGCCGAGGATGCTGCGGCTGCCCAGGGCGCGGGGGCCGAACTCCATGCGGCCTTGCATCCATCCGACGACGTTGCCCGAGGCGATCAGTGCGGCGGTGCGGCGGCAGAGTTCGTCTTCGTCGTCGATCAACTCGTAGGGCGCCTGTTGCTCATCAAGGAACGCCTGCACGGCGGGGGTTTCGAATCGCGGGCCCAGCAGCGTACCGTTCTGGCTGTCGGTCCGCCCAACCGTGCGCGGCTTGTCGAGCAGTTGGTGCCAGATGAACATCGCCGTGCCCAGCGCGCCGCCGGCGTCGCCCGCGGCCGGCTGAATCCAGATGTTTTCGAAAGGCCCTTCGCGCAGGATGCGGCCGTTGCCGACGCAGTTGAGCGCCACGCCGCCGGCGAGGCACAGATTGCGTTGCCCCGTCAAGGCATGGGCTTGGCGCACAATGGCCAGCATGATTTCTTCGCAAACCAGTTGCACCGAGGCGGCCAGGTCCATTTCGCGCTGCGTCAGGGGGCTTTCGGGGCGCCGCGGCGGGCCGCCGAACAGGCGGGCGAATTTGCGGTTGGTCATCGTCAGGCCCTGGCAATAGTTAAAGTACGACATGTCCATCCGGAACGAGCCGTCGGGCTTGATGTCCAGCAGCGTGTTGCGGATCGCGTCGGCATAGACCGGCCGGCCGTACGGCGCTAGGCCCATCAACTTGTACTCGCCGCTGTTGACCTTGAAACCGCAGAAATACGTGAACGCCGAATAGAGCAGTCCCAGCGAGTGCGGGAAGTGCAGCTCGTGCGAGAGGCTCACGCGGTTGCCCGCGCCGCGGCCGAGGCTGGCGGTGGCCCACTCGCCCACGCCGTCGAGGGTGACGACGGCGGCCTCTTCGAACGGCGAGGGGAAGAACGCGCTGGCGGCGTGCGATTCGTGGTGCTCGACGAAGACGCACCGCTTCTTGTAGGCCCCGCCGAGCCCGCGGCGGATCTCGCGGGGCAGGTGCAGCTTCTGTCCCAGCCATAGCGGGATGGCCTTGAGGAACGAGCGGAAACCTGCCGGTGCGAATGCCAGGTACGTCTCGAGGAGGCGCTCGAACTTCAGGAAGGGCTTGTCATAGAAGCCCACCAGGTCCAACTGCTGACCGGTCAGACCCGCCTCGGACAGGCAGTACTCGATGGCGCGGACGGGAAACTCGTGGTCATGCTTCTTGCGCGTGAAGCGCTCCTCCTGCGCCGCGGCCACCACGCGCCCGTCAACCACCAACGCGGCGGCGGAGTCGTGATAGAAAGCCGAGATTCCCAGAATCGCCGTCATGGGGATATCTTAACAGATTTGGCAAATTGTGATCGGTAATCGGTAATCAGAAATCAGTAATCAGAAATCAGTAATCAGTAATCAGAAATTAGTAATCAGGTTCGTCGTCTGTTCCAAGCGGTGGGGCGGGGTTATAATGCATCCATGGCCGGAGAATGCACAAGACCGGGCGGCTGCCCCAGGGATACCGATCCTGCCATTTACCGTCGGTGGATCGAAGGGCTGCGGCAGATGACATTTGAACAGCGGCTGACCAAGGCTATGAACCTGAGTCAAATGGTTATCAACATGTCGCGGCGGGCGATCGCCCTTGCCCATCCGCAATGGTCTGACGAAGAGGTCAAGATCGAGTTCGTGCGGCTGCATTATGGAGCCGAGCTTGCCAACGGCGTGCGCGAGAAACTCAAGGGGGAGCCGCACCATGAACTTCTCTGAAGCCGCCATTGCCATCAAGCCCATCATTGAGTGGTTCGATCAGGTTGGTGTTCCTTACTACGTGGGGGGATCCGTTGCCAGTTCCGCCTACGGCAAAGCCAGGTCGACCGTTGACGTTGACATTGTGGCCGATCTGAATCCTGATGACGTCCCAGTGATGGTTCGGGACTTCTCGGCCTCGTATTATCTTGCTGAAGAAAGCATTCGCCACGCCGTCCGCACTCGCGGCTCCTTTAATCTGATCCACCTGCAAACCATGCTGAAAGTGGATGTGTTTGTAGCAGGCGCCACGTTGCATGACCGCCAGGCGCTTGCCAGAAGACGACGGCGTCTTTTGCTGGACGCTGGCGAGGAGTTCTACTTTGCCTCTCCGGAAGACTTGATCCTGGCAAAACTGGCGTGGTTTCGCGATGGCGGGCAGGAATCCCGTAAACAATGGGACGACGTGCTGGGAATCGTTGAAGTGCAGGTCGATTCCCTGGATATGGAGTATCTCCGAAGCGAAGCTCAAGTCATGCATCTTGCCGATCTGCTTGAGCGAGCCCGCGTGGAGGCCGGCGAATAAGCGGCATTGCGCCGACGATTTGTCTGTTTCTTCCGATTGGGGCAACGCGTAGAATAGCTGCCATGGCGAAGGAAGAATCGCAAGTCGATCATGTCACGCCGATCATCGAGCGGTGCCTGGCGATGGACACCCTGGCCTCGGAGGTCTATCTGCAGTTGGCCGGCGCCTCGGCGGCGGCGAAGCTGCAGGAGTTCTGGAAGAAGATGGCCGACGAAGAATGCTCGCACATCGAGCACTGGCGGCGGATCCTGGTCTGGGCCAAGCGCGGCGCCATCCCCGACGTGTTCGAGAATCCCACTGTCATCGAGCGCGAGCTGGCGGTCGGCGAGAGCAAGGTGCGCGAGCTGCTGGACTCCAGCGGCAGCATTTCCGACGTGCAGAAGGCGTTCCTGATCGCCTACCGCCTGGAGTTCTACCTGCTGCATCCGGCGTTCAGCAAGCTCTTCCGTGTCGCCGACGTCTTTGCCGAGGGCTCGAATATCGAAGAGCAGTACGACCTGCACGTCCGCGAGTTCGTCGACATGATCAGCCTGTACGGCGCCACCTCGCCGGAACTGGACCTCATCGGCAACGTGCTGCAGCGCCTGTGGCAGTCCAACCGCGAGCTGACCACCCGCCATGCCGAAGATTTCCTCACCGGCGTGCTCAGCCGCCGCGGCCTCTACAGCATGATGACGCCGTTTTCATTCCTGGCCCAGCGCGCCAACCACCAGGTCGGGATCATGATGATCGACCTGGACGGCTTCAAACGCATCAATGACCTGCACGGGCATTTCGCCGGCGACCGTGTTCTGGAGACGCTGGCCGAGATCATCAAGACGCGCATCCGCCGCAGCGACCTGGTGGGGCGGTTCGGCGGCGACGAGTTCCTGGTCTTCCTCAGCCAGGTCACGCTCGACCAGCTCCGCACGGTGGGAAAGGAAATCTGCCACCGCTGCGCCGCGGCCGACCGCGTGCCCTCCTTCACCGTCAGCATCGGGGCCTCCCACGGCACCATCGGGATCAACGTCGAGAAAGACCTTGACCAACTCATCGACCTGGCCGACCGGCGTCTCTACCAGGCCAAGGCCTCCGGGCGCAACGCCGTGGTGGTGGACTGACGGGGAAAAGTCGCGGCGGAGGCACTAAATGAAGAAGTAATTCGTTTTCTTGAGTTACTTCTTCATTTGGGTCCATGTACGCTTGCTCAGCGCAAGTATTTATCAAAGCCAAACAACGGCTTTGAAAAATACTTGGTGCCTCCGCCGCGACTTTTCCCCGTGATCGAGGCATTACTGATTGATCAAGATTCTCCCGGCGGGGGCGATTGTCGTGGCATATAGTACAAGCGGATAAAACTACTACCCAGGGGGTTTACGATGAACCGTTTCGCATTTGCCTGCGCGTGCGCCGCATTGGGCGCGATGTCCATATTGTCCGGCTGTGACGCGTGCTTCCCGGGCAGCAGCTTTGAAAGCAGTCCCACGCCGCTGGTTACGACGCGGGTGACCGGCCTGCCCGAGGCCAAAGCGTCGCCGACAACCCGACCCGCCAACGGCGCGTGCGACCTGTCGGTCTCACGGTTCCTTCCCCCCGGCGACCGAACCTGTGCCGTCCTGGAAGTGCGCAAGACCGCCCCGGCCAACATCGAGTCCGCCTCCACCTTCACCTACCGCATTGAGGTGACCAACCTGACCCAATCGCCTCTGCAGGGCGTCATCGTCAAAGAAACGCTGCCCGGTCCGTTCGAGGTGGCCGGCGCGACGGCCGGCGCCACGCGAACCGGCAGCACGATCCAGTGGGATGTGGGCACGCTGGACGCTTCGGCGTCGCGTTCCTTCGCTATCCGCGGCACTTCGTCCAGTGGCGGAAATATCATGGGCTGCACGCGCGTGGATTACGACGTGGCCCCGGTCTGCCTGGACATGCAGGTCGCGCAGGCGGAATTGCTGCCGCCGGTGCCTTCGCAGGCGACCGCTTCGCCGCAGGCTCTGCCAGCCGAAAGTCACAGCCCCTCCCGCAGCGAACCGAGCCCATCGGCTTCCAACGCGTCGCGATGGGCTCAGGACGACTCCCGCCTGGCTATCAACATCTCCGCGCCCCCGCGTCAACGGGCCGGGCAGAATCTGGTATACGTGGTGCATGTCGCCAACAGCGGCCGAACCACGGTCTCGGGCGTGACGGTCACCAGCCTGCTGCCCCCCGGCGCCATGTTCATGGAGGCCAGCGACGGCGGAAGGCAGATGAACGGGCAGATCACCTGGAGCCTGAATTCGCTGGCGCCGGGTCAGACCCGGGAGTTCACCGTCATCCTTAAGGCTGATCGCCCCGGGACGCTGCACACCACCGCCGTGGCCACCGGCCGCAACGCCAGCGTCTCCGGCGAGGCCGTCACCCTGATCGAGCAGGGCTCGTCCGCTACGGCCGCCCCCGGACCGCAGCCCCAGGACAGCGACCGCTGAGGCACGTACAGTCGAAGAATGCTTTGAGGGGAGGGGAGTTGCTTCCGCAAGGGGAAATCGGATAATAAGCGGGATCATGGCGGCTACCCTCCGTAAACAGATCCTGGTTGGTTATGGTATTGGCCTGGCGCTGATCGTGGTGTTGCTGGCGTGGGCCATCCTGAACCTGGTCAATCTCGGCCAGGCCAGCGACGCGATCCTGCACGAGAACTATAGAAGTATTCTGGCCGCGGAGAATATGATCGACTCGATCGAGCGTCAGGATTCGGCGACGCTGCTGGTGATGCTCGATTATGACAGCGAGGGGCAGGCCCAGTTTCAGGCAAACCAGGACCAATTTCTGGAATGGATGGCCCGGGCCAAAGGCAATATCACCATCTCCGGCGAGGCCGATATCCTCGCCTCCGTTGAGTCGGGCTACTCTGCATACCTGGCCAACTTTTCCAAACTTCGCGAGTTGAGGAAGTCGGCTCCGCCCAAGGCCGGCCAATTCTATCACGAGTCCGTTCTGCCTTCGTTCACGCAGGTGCGGGACGCGGCGGTGCGGCTGCGTGATATCAACCAGCGCACCATGTTCGCCGCCAGCCGGAGAGCCTCGCAGGTGGCTGACAGGGCGATCTGGTCGACGCTCATTGTGGCCGCGGCGGCTATCGGACTGGGTTTGGGTTTCAGCCTGTTGCTGAGCAAACGGCTGGTTCGACCCATCCGGCAGATGATACGGGCCACCGAGGCGCTGGCCGAAGGCGACTACGACGTCCGGGCCTACGGCAGCGGCTCCGACGAGTTGGCCCGCCTGGCCAAAGACTTCAATGCCATGGCGGAGAAGCTCGGCCGTTATCACCGCCTTAACGTTGAGCGAATCATGACCGAGAAGCGCAAGAGCGATGCTGTCCTGGCCAGCATCGAGGATGGCGTGATGCTCGTGGATTCGCAGTTTCGTCTGACCAACATCAACCGCCAGGCGGGGGTCATTCTGGGCGTCAAGCCGGAAGAGGCCTCAGGCAGGCCATTCCTTGACGTGGTCAAGAACGAGCAGCTTTTCGACCTCGTCCGGCAGACGGCGAAATCGGGGCGTTCGCCGGAGGTTGAAGAAGGCCGCGACATTTTGACCCTTGGCGGCGAAGACTCGCCCAGGCACTATCTCGTGGGCATCACGCCGGTCGTCGGCGATGGCGCAGGGCCGTCGGGAGTGGTGCTGCTTTTGCGGGACGTGACGCGGATGAAGGAACTGGAGCGAATGAAGAGCGAGTTTGTGATGGCGGCGTCCCATGAACTCAAGACCCCGCTGCAAAGCCTTGGCATGAGCATCGAGTTGCTCAGGGAGGCCCCCGCCCACCTCGACGATAAGCAGCGACAATTGCTGGATGTGGCCGGGGAAGAGTTGGAGCGGCTGCGGAGCATGGTCAGCGACCTATTGGACCTGTCGAGGATCGAGGCGGGCAAAGTCGAGATGGAATTCGGCCGCGTCCCTCCCGCGCTGCTGGTCGACAAGGCCGTGGACGTATTCAAAGAGCAGTCCAGGAACAAGCACGTGGAACTGATTGGAGATGTCCCGCGGGAGATTCCGCACGTGCGGGCCGACATCAGCAAGATCACCTGGGTGCTGACGAACCTGATCGGCAACGCACTGCGGTACGCCCGGACCCGCATCACCGTCTCGGCCAGACACGGCGGGCCTTGGGTGTACCTGGCGGTGGAAGATGACGGGGAAGGCATACCGTTGGAATGTCAGAGCCGTATTTTCGAGAAGTTTGCGCAGGTCAAGAGCGCCCAGAGCGCCGGTGGGACGGGCCTGGGGCTGAATATCTGCCGGGAGATCGTGCGCGCTCACAAGGGGACGATCTGGCTGGATTCAACTCCCGGAAAAGGAACCGCCTTTACATTCACCTTGCCCCTGGCTGGGCAAGAACAGGAGATTCACCATGAACGCTAAACCCGTGCTCGTTGTTGACGACGAGAAGAACATCCGCTTGACGCTTTCCCAGGCTCTGGAAACGTTGGACCTGAAAGTTGACTGCGCCATCAACGGCGAAGAAGCGCTGGCGGCGCTGGAAAAGAAGAGCTACGGGTTGATCCTGCTAGACCTGAAGATGCCGGGAATGGACGGCATCGAGGTGTTGCGGCGGGTGCGCCAGAGCAGGCCCGACATCAAGGTCATTATCATCACCGCCCACGGCACCATTGAAAAAGCTGTCGAGGCTATGAAACTCGGGGCGGTGGACTTCATCCAGAAGCCCTTTGTCCCCAGGGAAATTCGCGATCTGGTAACGGCCGTCCTCGACCGAGATCGCATCGCCGCGGATGTCGCCCGGGGTTATGAGGATCATATTGAGTTGGCCAAGAAGAATATCGGCCAGCGGGAGTTCGAGGCGGCGCAAGAGCACGTGCGGCGGGCGATCAACGCCGATGCGACGAGGCCGGAAGCCTTTAATCTGCTCGGGGCGCTGCTGGAGATCAGCGGCAAGACGCTCGAAGCGCAGAAGAACTACCGCGCCGCGCTGGCGCTGGATCCGACGTATCGGCCTGCCGATGAGAACCTCAGCCGCACGACGGGGTTGACTTCCAAAGGAACGATCAGCATGGGATCATCCAAGGCCTCATCCAAAGAGGAACGCTAGCCATGGGCAACGACCTGTTCATCGTCATCATCGGCTGCGGGAGGCTCGGTTCACACCTGGCCAACAATCTCAGCCGGACAGGCCATGCCGTGGTGGTCGTTGACAGCAAGGAAGAAGCCTTGGGCAACCTCTCGGCCGAATACAGTGGCTTCCGCGTGCAGGGGGATGCGACGGAACTGGCCGTGCTGAAGCAGGCCAAGGCGGACAAGGCCGACGTGGTGATCGCCACGACGCGGGACGATAACGTCAACCTGATGGTGGTCCAGGTGGCTCGAAAAGTCTTTTCCGTCGCGCGGGTGCTGGCGCGGGTGTTCGATCCCTCCCGCAAGCCGATCTACCGCCAACTGGGCGTCGAGTCGATCTGTCCGACATCGATGGCCGGAGACGTGTTTCTGGAGACTATCGCGATTCCGGGCAGCTTGGGAGATCAGGGATGAAAGTTCTGATTGCCGGCGGCGGAAAAGCGGTCTACTTTTTGTGCCGGACGTTCCTGGCCAAAGGACATCACGTCACGCTGGTCAACGCCGACAGCGACGAGTGCATCCAGATGGCCCGCCGCCTCAAGCTTACCGTCGTCTGCGGCGACGCCAGCGACCCGGCGATTCTCGAGGAGGCCGGAGCGTATGGCGCCGACGCGGTGCTGGCCATCACGCCCCGTGACCAGGATAATCTGGCCATTTGCCAGTTGGCGGCGATGCAGCATCACGTGCCCCAGACGGTGGCGCTGGTGAACGACCCGGACAATGAAGTGGTCTTTGAGCAACTGGGCGTGAAAGCATTTTCCACCGCGCGGACCATCGCCAGCATTATCGAGCAGCACACGACGCTGGATGAAATCACCAACCTGATCCCCGCGGGGGAGGGCAAGGTCAACATCACCGAAGTTAAGCTGCAAACCGACGCGCCCGTGGTCGGCAAGACGCTGCGGGAACTGTCCCTGCCCAGCGACGCCCTGATCGCGGTCGTCCTGCGTCATACCGAGGCCATCGTTCCCCGCGGCGAGACGCAACTGCAGGCCGGCGACCGAATCGTCCTGATTACCCTGCCGTCCAACCACGGGCCCGTGCTCAAGGCCGTCACCGGCGAGTCCGACTGAGAGAAAGCCTTGAGAGAAGCCAGATATCTTCGACGGCGATATCAGACAATCCTCTCCTACCTGGGATTGATCCTGGTCCTTTGCGGACTGCTGATGCTCACGCCGCTGGCGGCGCTGATCGTCTGGCCGCAGGAGGGCTCGCAGGCGTGGAGCTTCATCCTGCCGGCGGTCCTCATGGGGGGCCTGGGGCTTGCGGCATGGCGATGGCCGCGCCACAGGAGCGAGGCGTTGTCCGTCCAGGAAGGCGGCGTGATCGTCCTCCTGAGTTGGATCCTCGTGAGCTTATTCTCCGCCTGGCCGCTGATGGCGTCGGCGGGGCTGAACTTCACTCAAGCCCTGTTCGAATCCGTCAGCGGCTGGACCACAACGGGGCTGTCGGTAGTCGACGTCGCCGGCGCCAGCCACATGATCCTGCTGTGGCGGAGCATCATGCAGTTGGCCGGCGGTGCGGGGTTGGCCATTATTGCCCTGTCAGCCCTTACCGGTCCGACCGGACCGGCGGTGTCTCTGGCCGAAGGGCGCGAGCAGCTTGTGCCGCACGTCCGGCAGTCGGCCAAATTGGTGACCCTGATCTACAGCGGATACGCGGTTGTAGGCACTGTCGCGCTGCGCCTGGCGGGAATGAACTGGTTCGACGCGGTCAATCAGTCCTTCCCCGCGGTGTCTACCGGAGGGTTCTCCAACCATGCCGAGGGCATTGCGTACTGGGATTCGCCGGCTGTCGAGGCGGTGCTGATCGTGCTGATGGTCATGGGGAACCTCAACTTCATCACCGCCTGGCTGCTGCTGCGCGGGAAGTTCCGGGCCATCTGCCGCAACGGCGAAGTGCGCCTGATGGCGCTCTTGATCCCGGTCTCGGCGCTGCTGGTGTTCCTGCTGACGGCCCGGGGTTTGTATCCGGCTTTGAGCAAGAGCATCCGCGTGGCGGTCTTTGAAACGGTTTCGGCCTTGACGACCACGGGCTTCTCTACCGTCAGCTATGGCGACTGGAATTCGTTTGGTTGGGGAACGCTCATCGTGTTGATGCTGATCGGCGGGGGCGCGTGCTCGACAGCCGGCGGGATCAAACAGTACCGGGTCTATCTGCTGTGGAAAGGCCTGATCTGGGAGATGCGCCGCGGACTGTTGCCCCGCAGGGCCGTCACGGCACAACCGGTATGGGAGGCGGAACAGCAGGTGTTCCTCGCCGACGGGCGTTTCCGCCAACTCGGGGTCTTCGTCTTCCTCTATCTGCTGACGTATGTTGCCGGGGCGGCGATTCTTGCCGCGCACGGATATGGGCTCAAGGAGTCGCTCTTCGAGTATGCCTCCGCTCTCGGGACTGTCGGGCTGTCGGTGGGCGTCACCTCGGCGGCCGCGCCCGCAGGCGTCCTCTGGGCCGAGACTGTCGGAATGCTCCTGGGTCGTCTGGAGTTCTTCGTCGTCTTCATCAGCGCGATCAAGCTGATTCGAGACGCCCGGGGGATGATCAGTGCCGAAGATTGAGGCTTTCGTGCTGACAAACGAGAACTTGACGATTGACACTGCTCCTTCCAACCAGTAGGACACTGACTTTATTGCGAGAGGAAAGACATGAAGGTTTTTGTGGTTAACTGCGGCAGTAGTTCGATCAAGTACCAGTTGTTCAGCATGGCCACCGAGTCGGTTCTGGCCAAGGGCATCGTCGAGCGGGTGGGGCAGGACGGGGCCAAGCTCACGCACACCAAGGGAAACGGGGATCGCTTGCAGAAGCAGGTCGAGGCCCCCAACCACTCCGCGGCGCTGGCGCTGGTCGTCGAGACCCTGCTGGACAAGGACGCCGGCGTGCTGTCGAGCATCGGCGAGATCGAGGGCGTCGGACACCGCGTGGTGCATGGCGGCGAAGCGATCTCCGCCTCGACGATCATCGACCAGCGCGTCATCGACATCATCAAAGACAACGCCCGCCTGGCCCCGCTGCACAACCCGGCGAACCTGTCGGGCATCGAAAGCGCGATGGCCGTCATCCCGCACGTGCCGCACGTGGCGGTCTTCGACACCGCCTTTCTGGCGACCTTGCCGCCGGTGGCGTACCGCTATGCCGTTCCGACGGAATGGTACACCGAGCACCACGTGCGGCGGTACGGGTTCCACGGGACCAGCCATCGTTTTGTGACGCAGCGGGCGGCCGAGATCCTGGGCAAGAGCGTCGACAAGGTCAACCTTATCACCGTGCATCTGGGCAACGGGTGCTCGATGACGGCGATATCCGGCGGCAAAGCGGTGGACCATTCGATGGGGATGACGCCGCTGGAGGGGCTGGTGATGGGCACGCGCAGCGGCGACATCGACCCGGCCATCGTGCTGTACATGCAGCGCGAGGGCGCCACGGCGCAGGAGATCGACAAGACGCTCAACAGCCGCTCGGGCCTGCTGGGGCTTTCGGGCAAGCTCAGCGACATGCGCGACCTGCTCGAGCAGGTCGACGCCGGCGACAAAAATGCGGAACTGGCCGTCGAGGTATTCGTCTATCGCATTGTGAAGTACATCGGCGCCTATCACGCGATCCTGCCCGGTCTTGACGCGGTGATACTCACCGGCGGCATAGGCGAGAACTCCCTGCCCGTGCGGCGGCGCATCTGCAAGGCGCTGGCACGCCTGGGCGCTGAGGGCGACAACCATCGCAACGAGCAGACCCGCGGCGGCAAGGCCGGCGCCATCACCACCGACGCGTCGCGCCTTGCGGTCTGGGTGGTTCCGACCAACGAGGAACTGATGATCGCGCGGGACACGGCGGCCTTGGCGGGAAAATAAGGTGGCACAGCCTTTCCAGGCTGTGAAGACACCACAGGCTGGAAAGCCTGTGCCACACAAATACTAGATGGAAACCGGCTTGCCCGTCCGATACAATAGCAATCGAAATCTGTTAAATGGTATTCGCCGGGCCATTCCTGGTTTGCATCGGGAGTTTATCTATGCGCACGGACCTGAAAATCGGAGTGGTGGTGGGATTGCTGGTCGCCACGGTGGCAGTGATCTGGATTGCGGTACGAACCGATCCCAAGGATAATAAGCCCGTTGCCGCGGCGCCGCCGGCTCCGGTCGAGACGGTGGTGACCCTCCGCGACCCGGTTCCGCTGGACGCGCCGGCTGCTCCGGAAACGCCTGCCGCCCCGGCAGAGCCCGCCCCGCAAACGCCGCCGGTTTCGGACCGCATCACCATCGACCCGCTGGTCATGACGCCGCCGGCAGCGCCGGCTACCCCCGCCACGCCCGCGGCGCCCCCGGCTGGCGACCCGCTGGCCGCCGCGCCTCCAGTTGCGCCTCCAGTTGCGCCTCCGGCTGCGCCTCAGACGCCGGTTGTTGAAGACATCACCCAGCAGCCGCCCGTCACGCGCAACGTTCCGGAGGTTCTCCAGCCGGATATTCGCGACACGACCCCGCCGGTGGTGACGCCGGTGGCGGGGGCGCCCTCGACCGATGCGACAACCACCCGCACCTACGTCGTCGCCGCCGGTGACAACGGGTTCTGGAGCGTGGCCAAAAAGATGTACGGTGACGGCAAGCACATGGATGTCGTCGCCAAGGCCAATCCGCAGGTTGATCCCGAGACCCTGCGACCGGGACAGAAGCTGACCATTCCGCCGCTGCCGCAGAAGGCCGCCCCCGCCGGCGGCGCGGCAGTGATCGGCGCCGGGCTCAGCGAGGTCGCGCCGTTGCCGGGCGGACAGCGTGTTTACGTCGTCAAGGAAGGCGACGCGGGGTTCTGGGGCGTTTCAGTGGCCGTCTACGGGCATGGCAAGTATTACAAGACCATCGAGAAGGCCAATCCCGGCGTCAACAGCGACTCGCTGTCGGTCGGAACCAAGTTGGTCGTCCCGCCCAAGCCTGAAGAGCAGCCCGCCGGCGCGGGTGTAACGGGTATCGCCGCGGGCGCCGCAGCCGATACGACTGCCGTCCCGGCCAACTACAGGACCTACGTGGTTGCCGACGGCGACGCGGGGTTCTGGGACGTGGCGGTCAAGATGTACAACGACGGCACGCTGTATCCGGCCATCGCCAAGGCCAACCCGGGCGTTCAGTCGCGCCGAATGCGGATCGGGCACAAGCTTCGCATTCCGCCGCTGGAAGAAGCCCGCAGGACCGTCGCCGGCGGCGCGTCTGTCGAAGACCGCCCGGCCGTGCCCTCGGGCGAACCGGCGCCGATCCGCGACGTGACCCCGCCGGATCGCCCCGCGACCCCGCGCGACAGCGACGACGTCAGCCGTCCCGATTTCGGCAGATAGCACACCCCCGCTCTGATCTGCGCGGTCAGGGGGGCGGCAGGCTGGCGTCGCGGTAGGGCCTGCCCTGGCGATAGCAGGTCAGTTGCCGCTCATAGTCAGCAATCATTTCCTTGTGCGTCGTCGCTGCCAGTTTGATGGCGTCCTGGCATGTCGAGACGGCCTGGGGGAACATGCCCGATTCGGCGTAAGCCGCCGCCAGCGTGGCCAGCAGCGTAGCGTTCTGGTGATCCGTCGCGGCGCAGGCCCGCCGGGCCAGTTCCACGGCGCCGGCGCCGCTGCGAAATTCGGCCTTGGGGTGCGTCGCGAGCACCCAGGCGAGGTTGTTGACCGTGCGCAGATCGTCAGGGGCGATCCGCAACGCCTGCCGGAAATGGTCAATGGCCTGGCCTGTCCGGCCGCGCAGAAGCAAAGCCAGTCCGAGGTCCGCATGGGCGGGGGCATAGTCGCCGTCGAGAGACGTGGCGGCCTGATACTGCTCGATGGCCGCGTCAGCCTCGCCGGCGGCGGACAGCGCCCGAGCGAGCAAGAAACGGGATTGGGCCTCGTGGGGGTTGGTCGTCACAACTTGACGGAAGTGGGCGACGGCCTCCTGAAAACGCCCCTGTCGCATTCTGGCCGATCCCAGTTCCGTGTTCGCCCATGCGTCGGTGGAACGGATGGCCAAAGCCGCCTGGAAGTCGGTCACCGCCTCCTCAAGATTGCCCTGTGCGGCGTGAACTTTTCCCAGGCCGACCCAAGGTTCGGTCATGTCGGGGCGCCGCCGCGTCACGCTCTCGAACAGCGCCGCGGCCTCGTGCAGCAGTGCTGACGAACGCTCAGATTCCCCCGCAAGGCGTGCCCGCTGTGCATCGAGCAGAAGGGCTTGGCCCAGGTTGCTCCAGGCATCGTAGCGGGTAGCGTCCAGTTGCACTGACCGTCGGTACTGTCCGATGGCCCGCTCCAGATTTCCCTGGCGCCTCAGGACGTGGCCGAGATGGTAGTGGGCGACCGAACTGGCGGGCCGATCGGCAATGGTCCGCTCCCAGAGGCCCTGCTCGCTGAGATAGTCGCTGTTGCGTTGGCGGGTTCTCCACCCCAGTGCCGCGCCGACGACCAGGACGAGCATCAAGGCGGCGATGGCCGCCAATGGGCTCTTCGAGGCTCGCAGCGCCTTGCTCCCCAGCCACCCGGCGCATCCGACGACCAGCACGATCACGCCCGCCAGCGGCAGATACATTCGATGTTCGAAGGCATTCTGTGAAAGAGGGTAGAAGCTCGAAGACGGCGCCAGAACGAGGAAGCACGCCGCGCCACAGAACCCCCACCATCGCCGGCGCCACGCCCCCCAGGCCGCCAGCATGAGCAGGGTGACGACCACCGCTGCCTGCAGCGCGATGCTTGCGGCGCTGTGGGCGAACGGCCACGTGTATTCCAGCACCAGCACGTCCGGCCAGGCGGCCAGACGCAGGTAATGCAGCAACACCTCGGGCTGTGTGGCAAGGTACTGCCATGTTCCCACTCGCTGATAGATTTCCCCGACGTTGCCCGATGTGGCCCGAAGCAGCCCGGCCAGGATGAGCCACGTAGCGGCCAAAGGCGCATAGAATCGCCACCGGTGTTGCAGGGCCTTCTTTACCGAGCCGCAGACGAATACGCAATCATAGAGCAACACAACCACCGGCGCCGATGCCATCACCTCTTTTGTGCCCATCCCCAACGCGCAGGCCGCGACTGACGCCGCGTACCACGGCCACGACCGCCGCGCCTCGAACCCGCGGATCGCGCAGTACAGCGTCAGCAGGTAGAGCAGGGCCATGAGCGATTCGGCCCGCTGAACGACGTAGGTGACAGCCGCCGTGGTCAAGGGGTGGAGGGCCCACAGCACACAGGCGGCCAGGGCGACCCAGACCGCCCTGGCAGATCCGTTGGCGGAGAACTGAGGCAGGCAGAGCGTTCGACGGATAATCCCCAACAGGACCAGCGCGGCAGCGAGATGAATGATAAGGTTGCCGGCGTGGAAGCTCCACGGGTCGGGACCGAAGAGGCTGCGGTTCAGGGCCAGCGTGAAACTCAGGACGGGGCGCCCGTCCACCGTGGCGCCCGTGTTCCACATGGGCAGCGACATCGCCTCGCCGGGCGGCCAGAGATGCCGAATGTGCGGGTTGTTGACGATGGCGACGTGATCGTCGTAAACGAACTGCCCGTGCAGACTGTTGGCGTAAGCTGCCAGCACAGACGCGGCGATCACTGCCGCCGCGACGAGGATCTGCCATCGGGCGGGCTTGAGGGGCGATTGGGATTGCCGCTTCGCGCGGGCGTTCATCGCGGTGGTTCCTCGCGGAAGCATTTTCCGCGGCGGTAGAGTTCCAGGCGCTGGCGAATGACGGCGGCGGCCTGGGCCTTGTTCTGCTCTTCCGCCAGGGCGACGGCGCGGGTGGCCGTTTCGACGGCCTCGGGAAACCGCCCGGCCTCGGCATAGGCGGCGGCTTGCACGTCCAGGATTTCGGGCAGGCGGTTTTGGGTCAGTGCGCAGGCGTGGGCGGCGAGTTCCACGGCGCGGGGGCCGTTTCGCACCTGGTCTTGCGGACAGGTTGCCAGCAGCCATGCCAGGTTGCCCGCGGCGTAGACGCTATCGCCGTCGACCGCCGCGGCGGATTGGAACTCCGCCAGCGCCTCGGCGCCGCGGCCTTGGGCGGACAGGGACAGCCCCAGCCCCACGCGGGCCTGGATGTCGCGGGGATTGGCCGCCACGGCCTGCTGGAAATACGTCTGGGCGCGGGCAGGTTGCTTTGCCTCCAGATCGATCTGCCCCAGGCGCACCATGGCGCGGACGTGGGCCTTGTCTGACGCCAGCACCCGCTGAAAGCTGGCGGCGGCCTCGGTCGTCTTGCCTCGCTGCAGGAGAATTTCGCCCAGACCGAAGTGGTAGACCGGATTGGCGGGGTCCAGGGCGATGGCCTGGCGGATGTGACTCTCGGCCTGGTCGAACTTGTTCAGGGCGGCCAGGGCATTGGCCATCGCGCTGTGGGCGCGGGAAAAGCGGCTGTCCCGTTGCAGGGCGCGTTGAAACTGTTCGACGGCCTGGGCGTTCTTTCCGGACATCTGGAGCGTGATGCCGCGGTTTGTCAGGCTGTCCGCCGTGCCGCCGTCGGGGTCCATGGCGTCGGCCTGGTCCAGCAGTCGTGACGACTCGTCGAACTTGCCCGCCCATCCGAGCACCTGCCCCAGCGTCCGCAGCGCGCGGGCGCGATCGTGCGGGGTGAGGGTGGCGTTGACTTCGCGCGTGACGCGTTCGATGGCTTCAGCGTCCAGCGCAATCGGCGAGCGGGCCACCTTTTCTGCGACCAACGCGTTCAACAGGCCCAGCGCCAGGTCCCGATGCTCCTCAATGGTCGGGTGGACATGGTCCAGAAACTGCTCGGCGCCGGTGATGCCGCCGGGGGCGTGGCCGGACACCCGCCGGGCGAAGTCCACCAGGGCCACGTTTCGAGTGCGGGCAATCTCGCGGACGGCCTGCTCAAACTCCGATGGCGCCCGAAGCGGACAGACATCTTCGTCGCGCGCCCGCAGCAGGGCAGCCAGGGCCGCCTCAGACTTGCCCTGCTTCTGCAGGGCTTTGCCCCGCACGTAGTGTGCCTCGGCGTATCGATCATCGATCGCCAGGGCGGCTTGGGCGGCGGCGGCCGCCTGGTCGAATTGCGAAGCGGCCATAGCCTGGCGTGCGGCCGCCATGTGCGTCTCGAATGTGGCGACGGCAGAAGCTGCCAGGCCGGCCTGGTGCTCGCTCTTGAAGGGGGAGCAGTCGGCCAGGTTCGAGGCGGGCACCACCAGTAAGGCGCGGGCCCCGGCCTGGTTCGCCAGGTCGATCATGCGATTGATATTGTGGCGGAAATGATCGATCGCCTCGCTCGGATGCAGCATCTCGCGCGAGTAGTCCGAAGGCCCGACCGACCGGTCCAGAAGCGTCTGGACTTCCGAGCCCATCAAGTCCCGCCCGTCGCGCGGACCGGTGTCCGCGGGTCGCAGCAGCCGCGATGCCGCAGAGTACGTCCGCGTGCGATTCAGAATACCGTACAGCGACCGCACCCACTGCGGGCGGGCCATCAGATCCCCGTACGTGCGGCGCTCCAGGAACTCGTTGTGTCCGGTGTGGATCACCAGAACGTCCGGCGAATAGCCCGCCAGTTCGTCCGTCAAGGCCGCCAGACGGTAGCTGGCATAGCTGATGCCGCCGACGTTGATGACTTCCCACTTTCGCGAAGGGTCGGCAATGGGCAGAAAGCGTCTCAACCACCCGCAATAGCTGGTCGAGTCTTCGTAGGGGCGCCCGAAGGTCGTTGACCCGCCAAGGCAAAAGATCCGGACCGCGCCGGCGGGCTTGTTCCGCGAGAACTGCTGCTCATTGAAATACCGCGCCTTGGCCGGCGAACGCGTCATCATGACCGTCCCGTCGGCGGCGACGTGCTCTACGAACAGCGGCGAGTATCCGGCAAATCCCACGTACGGATCGTCGGTCAGCGCCAGCGGTCTGGAGCCGGCCACCGCCAGCGACAGCTCGATCAAGCCCAGCAAGGCCGCCGTCACTGCCAGACCGAACAGGAGCTTTTTCCAGACGGGCATAGGCCGCCGGATGCGAGGCGCCTTCGGCGCGGGCTTGGGCAGGTTGGTTCGACGTCTGGACATCGGCGATGGATTCAACCGTCTATTATACTGTTCAGGGGTCGGAGCGGACCTACTGCAATGTCATTCATCGGCATGAAGTTGTCCGCGCGGTAACGCAAACGGGCGGCCCTGAAGCAGGACCGCCCGTTGGCTCGTGTGTACTGATCGGTGGCAATCTAGCGGCGTCTGCGGCGAATCAGCGCTGCCAAGCCGCCCAAAACCAGCAGACTCATCGTCGCCGGCTCGGGCACAGGCCCGGGCGTCTCCAGCAATTCAACGTCGTCAATCCACGACGTCGCCGTGTTGCTGGGATTGAGCGTGACCATGTGGACTTCCATCGCCTGTCCCAACTCGCCCATGGAGCCATCCACAACGTAGCTGCCGGAGTAGTTCAGCCAAGTGAGGCTTTGGTTGGCGGCGCCGGTGACACTGGCAACCACAACAAATCCACTGCCGGCGTTATAGCCAATCTCCAGCCGCCCGCCCATGTTGCCCGCCCCATTGGTGCTTGTCGTCCAGAACGAGAAATCAAACGTGTCGCCCATGTCAAACGTGACGGTGGGGATCTTCTGGGTCGCCGTAGGCGCATTCGTGCCGGCGGCCTGCATGGTCCATTTGGCATCGGAATACGTTTCGCCGGTGTGCGGGAGGTACCATGTGCCGCCGGTGGCTTCATACCAGCGCGTGATTCCCGCCCAGTCGTTGATGCCTCCACCTTGATCGTGGGTGGCTTGGCCGCCGGTGGAGACAAACGACGGGTTGCCGATCAAATTCGCCTCTGCCGCGCCCGAAAGGGCCAGCACCAATCCAACAGCCGATGTGACAAGAAAAGTTCGATTCATCATGATCTCCTTCTTAGAACCGTTCGTGCTCCAACGCCGAAACAACTCCGAAACATCTGCTCAAATACATGCTCCTGATTGAAGATGATATCACCAAAGCAAAAAACGTCAATGGCAAAATAAGGTCTTTTTCTAAAACGACACCCTGCCCCCCTAGTTTTGCATGTCGAAGCCTTCCTGTAGTCTGAGGCGTTCTCGCTTTGGTTGCGGCGATTATTTTGACTTGCATCTATACGACGCGGGCGTGGTAGGGTAGAATCCGCGTGTCTTATGGACGAGACACCACGGTTTCGCACTCGGCGGCAACGAGGGCGGCCAGGCCGCCGCTCGCGGCCTTTCTGTTGTCTTTTTCCTGACTGCCACACTCACGGGAGGTTTGCCATGCGCCCCATCTATGCACTGCTGGCCGCGGGCTTGTGTGTCTTCGTGCTCGGCTCGGGCTGTCATAACAAGAAGATCACCAAGTCAGCCACATCCGCCCCGGCCCCGCAGGTGTATCTGCCCGACACGGTTTCCCGCCACGCCCGCCTGATCGAGGGCGCGCCGGTGCCGGTCAAGGGGTACTGTGCGGTGGTGGGCCTGGGCAAGAACGGCTCGACGCAGGTGCCCGGGGCCCTGCAGAAATACCTCGTTCAGTACCTGCTCAAGGAAGGGCGGCTCAATTCCTATTTCCGAGGCACGCAAGACATCAGCCCGGCGCGTTTCCTGGCCGACGCGGACACGGCTGTGGTTCAGGTGACGGGCCTGATTCCCCCCGGGGCTCCGCGCGGGATGCGCATCGACGTCGAGGTCAAGGCCCTGCCGCAGACCGACACCCGCAGCCTCGAAGGCGGAACGCTGATGCCCGCCGAGATGCGCCTGGCCATCGGCGACATGGAACAGGCCGGCGAGGGCTCGACGGTTCAGGCGATCGCCGGCGGGGCGGTGTTCGTCAACCCGTTCCTGGACCCGACGCGGACGAGCGATCTGATCAAGTTTCGTGAAGGCGTGATCATCGGCGGCGGGCAGGTCGTCGAGTCGCGACCGGTGCGCCTGAGCCTGGTGTATCCGGATTTCGCGATGTGCCAGTTGATCCAGCGGCGCATCAACGAGCGGTTTCCCTACCGCGACGCGGTAGCCTCGGGCAAAGACTCCTCGATGCTCCAGTTGAACATCCCCCCCGAGATGCGCGACGACTACCGCCACTTCGTTGAGCTGGTGATGCACCTGCCCCTGCGCACCGAGATCGGGGCGTGGGAGGAGATGGCCCGCCAGATGCTCAAGGCCATCGACCAGCCCGGCGCTCGCTATGAAGACTACTCCCTGACCTGGGAAGCCATGGGGCGCCAGGTGATCTCGATCCTTCGCCCGGCGTACCGGTCGCGAAACCCGATCACCGCGTACTACACCGCCCGGGCGGGGCTGCGACTGGGCGACGCGATCGCCGCCGACGTGATCCTCTTCTACGCCCAGGACAAACGGTCGGGGCTGCAGATGGAGGCCATCGGCGAACTGGGGCGTCATCGCAACGTCTCCCGCGCGTCGATGGTGCTGCACCAGTTGCTCGACGACGAAGACGACCTGGTTCGCCAGGCGGCGTACGAGTCGCTCGACCGTCGCGGCGACCGCACCGTCATCACCCGCGTCACGGTGGCCGACGATTTCGAGATGGACATCGTCAAGACGGCAGTGCGGCCTTCCATTTACGTCTCCCGCACGCAGCGCCAGCGCCTGGTGCTGTTCGGCGGCGACCTTCCGGTCCGCCTGCCGCTGTTTTACGATTCGCCCGACCACACCGTCACGATCAACGCCCGGCCTGACCAGACCGAACTGAGCGTCTTTCGCAAACTGCCCCGCACGGGGGAATACAGCGGCACGGTCAAGGTCAAGCCCACCGTGCGGGAACTGGTCCTGGCGATGGGCAGCCCGCCCCATCGCGACGATGAAGGCAAGATGCGAGGCCTGTGGCTGACCTACAGCCAGATTGTCAGCGTTCTTTACCAAATGTGCCGCGAGCACGATATCAACGCCAAGTTCAACCTGCAGACGCCTTCGGCAGTATCCAAGGCCTTATACCATCAGACGCCGGGCTCCGGTCGCCCCGATACGCAGGCACCGCGATAAGCTGTAGCTTGACAAAGACGTGGCCCTACATGTAGTATGGGCTTCTTGTCAGGTTGGGGCTGGTGTGCGGCCGCTCTGACATCCGCTGCAGAGGATTTATTGCCATGAAACTCAGCAAACTGGTCCTGGCGGGCTTCAAGAGCTTCGCCGATCGAACGGAGTTCGATTTCGACGAGGGCATCAGTTGCGTCGTCGGACCCAATGGCTGCGGCAAGAGCAACATCGTCGACGCCATCAAGTGGGTGCTGGGCGAGCAGTCGGCCAAGAGCCTGCGCGGCAGCGAGATGATGGACGTGATCTTCAACGGCTCCTCCTCGCGCAAGGCCTGCGGCAGCGCCGAGGTCACGCTGGTCTTCGACAACTCCAGCGGCGTGCTGAAGAACCACCTCGAAGGCGGCGAGGCCCTGGGCGAGAGCGTCTCGATCGGGCGGCGGTTGTTCCGCAGCGGCCAGAGCGACTATCTCATCAATGGCACCCCCTGCCGGCTCAAGGACATCCGCGAACTGTTCATGGACACCGGCGTCGGGCACGACGCCTACGCCCTGATCGAGCAGGGGCGCGTCGAGGCGTTCCTGCAGGCCTCGCACGAGGACCGACGGGCGATCTTCGACGAGGCGGCCGGCATCAGCAAGTACAAGGCCCGCAAGAAAGAAGCCCTGCGCAAGCTCGAGCGCGTCGAGCAGAACCTCCTGCGCCTCGACGACGTCCTGGGCGAGCTGGAAAAGCGGCTGCGGTCGGTGAAGTACCAGGCCGGCAAGGCCAACAGCTTCCAGGCGTACACGCAGCAGCTCAAGGAGCTCAAGAGCCTGCACTTCCTGGCGCAGTACAGCGAGATGATCCAGCAGCGCGCCCAGCTCCAGGGGCGCCTCAACGAAAGCTCCGACGCCCTGGCTTTGGTCGCCCGCCGAATCGAGCAACTCGATGCCGCCGGCAGCGGCACCGAATATGAACTGGCCGATCTCGACCGCTCGCTGGCCGATCTGCAGGGACGCATCGCCGCCATGGCCGCCCAGATCGAAAGCAACCGCCAGCGCGCGGCGATGATGGCCGACAAGGCCCGCGAACTCCAGGACGCCATCGCCGCCGGCGCCTCGCGAGTGGAAACGCTCGAAGCCAAGGCCGACACCTGCCGCCAGGGACAGCAGGACTGCGCCGCCGGGCTCGAAGACGTCCACAACGAGATCGCCAGGCTCAGCCGCGATGTCGAAACCTCGCAAGAGGCCTTTCAGCGCGGCCAGAGCAGCGTGGCCGACCTGACCGCCCGGCTCGAGGACGAAAAGAGCGGCACGATCGACCTGCTGCGACGCACCGCCGGGTTGCACAACGAAATCAACGCCTCGTCGATCCGACGCGAGAACCTCTCCAGCCGCCGCACGAGCCTGGCCGACCGCGCCCAGCGCGTCTCGCGCGAGCTCGAAGAGTTCATCGCCCAGCGGGCCGCAGCCCAGGTCAAGCTCGACCAGGTCCAGGGCGTTCTCCAGGACGCCCAGACGCGCCTGGAAGAAACCCGCCGCTCGGCGGGGGAGCTTTCGGCCGGCGAGTCGACGCTGGCGGCGGAACTGGCGACCGTTCGCGAACAGCGCAGCGCCGCCGCGGGGCGCATCCAGGCCCTGCAGGAAATGCTCGACCGCCTCGACGGGGTCGACTCGGGAACGCGGCGGGTGCTCGAGGCCCGCGCCGACGGGCGCTTTGACGCCATCCGGGGCATCGTCGGGCAGTTCGTCCGAACCGACGTGCAGCACGCGCGGGTGGTCGAGGCGGCGCTGGCCGGGGCCGACCAGCAACTCGTCGTCGACCGCTTCAGCGACATCGAGACCCTCCACGCTCAACTGGCCGAACTCGTCGGCGAAAACGCCAGCATCGAACTGCTCGCCCTGGACCGCCTGGGACCCTGGCGCAGCGACCTGTCCGGTCAGCCGTGCCCGCAGGTGATCGCCCGGGCCATCGACCTGGTGCAGTTCGACGCCTGGATCGCCCCGGTCATGTGGCGACTGCTGGCCGGAACGCTCGTCACCGCCACGTTGGCCGATGCCGCCGCCGCGGCCGCGGTCCTGCCGGCGGGCCTGCGCTTCGTCACGCTGGCCGGCGAAGTGCTCGAAGCCGACGGCCTCGTGCGAATCGGCTCGACCCGCGGCGGGGGCATGATCTCCCGCAGCAGCGAGCTGAGCGAACTGCAGACGCAGGCGCAGACCCTCGGCCAGACGATTGAAACGCTCGAAGCCGACTGGCGCGCCACGCGCGACCGCAAGGACCACGTCGAGGGGCTCATCCATAGCCTCCGCACGGCGATCTACGAAGCCAACACCGAGCGCGTCGAGGCCCAGGGACGCCTCGCCGGCGTCAATGAATCCATCGCCCAGCTCCAGGGCGAACAGCCGGTCCTCGAAGGCGACCTGGCCAGCCTGGCCGAGGAAATCGAGCAGGCGATGGCCGCCCAGTTGCAGGCCCAGGAACAGGCCGCCCAGCTCGAAGAGCTCAACGCCCAGCGCCAGCAGCAGGTCGAGGCCCTGCAGGAGCAGATCGCCCAGGCCTCGCGACAGCAGGAAGAGCTGGGCCAAAGCCTCACCGACGCCAAGGTGCAACTGGCTCACATGCAGCAGAAGAAGCTGACCGTCGCCGAGACGGCCAACGCCCTGGTGCGCCAGGGTCAGCAGATCGCCCAGGACCTGGCCGCCGCGCAGGGGCAGATCGCCGAAGATCGCGGCCGCCTCGCCCAGGCCCAGGAAGCCGCTGCCGCCGCCGCGGACGCCGCGGCGACGATCGAGGCCGACAAGACCGCCCTGGCCGGCGAGATGGCCCACGTTGAGGAAAGCCGCACCGGCCTGCAGCAGAAGCTGCGCGAGATCCGCCAGCAGATCGCCGCCCAGCGCGTCGAACAAGAGTCTGCCGGCGAAAGGCTCAACGCCCTGCGCGTGGAGATGGGGCAGCTCGAAGCGCACGTGGCCGACCTGGTCGCCCGCGCCGGCGACGACATGGGCATGAACCTCGTCGAGCTGTCGCGCACGTACGAGCACGACGCCAACCGCGACTGGTCCGCCGTCGAGGCCGAGATCACCGAGCTCAAGGGCAAGATCGAACGCCTGGGCAACATCAACCTCGACGCCATCGCCGAGCAGGATGAGCTTGAAAAACGCCGCGAGTTCCTGGCCACCGAGCTGGCCGACGTGCGCGACTCGCAGCGCCAGATCGAGGAGCTCATCGAGCGGCTCAACACTGAAAGCCACGACCTGTTCGTCGAGACTTTCGAGATCGTCCGCCGCAATTTCCAGGAGCTCTTCCGCAAGCTCTTCGGCGGCGGCAGGGCGGACATCCTGCTGACGATGCCTGAGGACATTCTCGAGTCGGGCATCGAGATCGTCGCCCGCCCGCCCGGCAAAGAAACGCGCAGCCTTTCGCTGCTGTCCGGCGGCGAGAAGACGATGACGGCCCTGGCGCTGATGTTCAGCATGTTCCGCCACCGCCCGTGCCCGTTCTGTCTGCTGGACGAAGTGGACGCCGCCCTGGACGAGGCCAACACCGAGCGCTTCAGCATGCTCGTGCGCGACTTCATCGGGCACAGCCAGTTCATCATCATCTCCCACGCCAAGCGCACCATGAGCATGGCCAGCGTGCTCTACGGGGTGACGATGCAGGAACCCGGCGTCTCGCGGCGAATCAGCGTGAAGTTCGAAGACGTCGGCCACAAGCTCGACGCCCAGCTCGAACCGGTCGAGGCCTGACAGCTATAATTCTGGGACATTTAACTAAAGGGTAAAAACATGCAGACGCAGCCACCTCCCAGCCCGTATGTAATTCCTCAGCAGCGCAGCGGCTTGAGTGGGTTTGTCAAAGGTTTCACGATCGCCGACCTGGTGCTGTGCAGCGTGCGGGCGATCCTGGTTATCTTCAGTGTCATCGGCTGGGCCAGCCTTTCTCGCAGCAATGAGTTGTATCAGACGGCGGTTTTTGAAGTGCTTTCGGGGTTGGGGATCGCCCTGCTGGGGGTTCCGGGAAATATCCTGATCCTGATGAAGAAGAAGATCGGCTGCGCCTTGGGTTGGGGAAACATCGTCTTCACGGGCATGAGCATCGCCGTGGCGCTGTGGCAGGCCCCCATGCTCCACAAAATGCAGAGCGGCGCTGAGGCAGCGGGATTCATCGGCGGAGCGATTCTGGCGGTGCTGGTGCGGGTCGGCCTGCTGGTCATCTACATTGTGACGGTCGTTAGAGCCTCCAAAGAGATCGACGCCCTGTCGCAGCCGCAAGGAATCATGGAAATGCCGCCGGCTTCGCCGTACGCCCCCAGAGCCTGAGGGCAAGGCCAAAGAATTCATGTCACTGACGTTACCACGCCACAAAGGCGGGCTGGCATGGCGACACGCGTTGTTCAGCGGGCCTGCCTGCCGGCAAGGCAGGTCGCCATGGGTGTGCGTGTGGGTCCTTGCATCTCTTGGGGAAACAACCTGGCCACAGAGTGTCAGAGGATTCTGCATAATTCATCCGTCATGCGTTTTGGCCCCGGAGGGGCCGTCGTGCTTAGCCCGGATATTTCACCGCAGAGATCGCAGAGACCGCAGAGGTGTCTTGAATCAAAAGGCTTACAGAAACTTTACGGAGTGGGCCTCATGGACAGTCTGTTTTTCAGGTTATCGCCGCTCGCGACATTAGATGGTCTTGTTTTGAGCCAATTTCTTCTCTGCGTACTTTGCGGTCTCTGCGGTTCATGCAGTTTTCGTGCTTAGTCCAGGGGGCGGGGCGAGCGAAGCAAGCCCAAGCCCTGGGAATGATGCGTGGATTCAATGAGCCCCGCAGGGCGGCCGTGACGATCAGCCGGGATATTCAAGACACGAAAGGCGGCCTCGGACGTATGGTTGAGATTACCGACAACGAGAGTCACCGCAGAGAACGCAAAGCCCGCAAAGCTTGCGCGGAGCCAGCGCCAACGGCGACCCGGCGGGCAGCGAGCAAGCCCCTTGCCCAGACGCTGCGCCGGGGCGAGAATACAGGCAGACCGCCTGGGTCGGTGGGGTTCATGAAGGAGCTCGAGGCCGCCCTGGGCCGTCCCTTGCTCCCCAACCCCGGCGGCCGGCCGCGAAAGGCCAGGAAGACGAAAGAAGATGCGAAAACCTGTATGGCGCTAATGGCCCGGATATCCCCGGATATCAAAGGTCCTATCAGTAACGTCGAATGATGCGATGAAGATAGCTGCGCGACAGTTCGTCGGGTTGCTGCCGGGTGCCATCCTCCCTTGGTTTCTGGGGGGGTGCATTGTTGTTCCCACGGTTCCGATGAATGCTCCTGGTCATGGTCATACTTACAGAATCGTGGACGAACAGGGAAAGCCGATCGCGAAGGGATTTCTCGTGGTGGAGAGTTTCTATCGAGCCAATCCCGAGATGTTGCGGCTGTATCCAATTGAGGACGGAAAGGCCGTTGTTCCCGTTAAGATCGCCACACGATGTTCTGCGGGTGCTACCTTTCTGCCCTTTTGCATGTGGATATGGGTTTTCTACTTTGAAAACCCGTATGGGACCTACGTTTATCCGGTCTCCGAAGGGTTTCTGTACAAGGAGGGATGGAACGTCGCCCCTTGGGCCCCCCCCGGGAAACCCGGAGAGTTGATGGATGGCCTGACCCCGCCGCCGAGAGTGCTGCAGATGCGGAAGGTGCCGCCGGACCTCGAGCGGGAAGCCCTCGACTGGCTTGCTGGGCAGGGGCGCATGGTCGGTCAGCCCGAAGATGACCAAGCCGCGCGCGGCAAACTGAAGGGCTTTATCGACAAGCGGCTGGCGCAACTGCCGCCATCGAAGATCGTGCCCTTGGACAAGGCGATCCAGGAAAAGAATGCAACGGAGGTGCGCCGACTTCTGGACAACGGGGCAGATGTGAATCATTGCCATCTGGCCAACCACTGGCGGCCGATCTTTGAAGCCGTAGTGCGCGATGACAAGGAAATGGTCATGCTCCTGATCGAGCGCGGAGCCGAGGTGAATGTCGTGGATGCCCAAGGGGCTTCGCCTTTGGATAGAACGCAAAACGAGGATATCCGCAAGTTCCTGATCTCGCAGGGGGCTGTTTCAACGCTGAAGCACGATGATGCGCCTGCCATGCAACCAACAAGTCGCCCTTCAGGAAAGGCGGCTAAATGATCTTTTGGCGATCACTGATCTTGGTGTTCCCGCTGTTGTTTGCGGCCGGATGTCCCAGAAGCTCGATGGGACACTCGCCGTATGTCCATCTCTACTACAACGATCCTTCTTCGGGGCCGTTTGGGACAGATGCCTTAATTCATTCGTGGATATGAATCTGCCTTTTCCTATGTTCTTCGCTTTGGGGCGTGTTTCTGCACGTCCGCGCCGGGCTTTTTCCGATCCAGGGCGGCGTCCCGCCTTCGCCGAAGGCTACGCCGTGGCAGGCGCTGCCGCACTCCAGGGAGCTTGCTGCACGGTCCTGGCCACGTGGCGATGGGGACAGGCCCCTTCAGGGGCCTTCGTCCCGGCGAAGCCGGGCTTAGGCCAGGGCTTTTAGCCCTGGCACGGCGCGATGATTAATTCCCTTTTTCTTTCAGCACGCTTTAGCGTGCTTACCCCAAAAGCGCGCTAAAGCGTGCTGAGAGGAAAAACCAGAGATAAAAGAAAAGCGATGTGGCGCCCCTCGACCCGGCGAAAACGCCGGGGCTAGGCCCGCCTTCGGCGGGACGAAAGCCGCTAAAGCGGCTTGCCGGAAGGCCATGCGGTGCCTGGAACAGTCACCTATTATTGCTCTAAGAAATTGGGCGGCTGCGCACCTAGCGGGGGCTTGGGGCTGGCGGTGGGGGGCTACTATCAGTTGCCTCTGACGCGGGGAAAGTGCCCCTTGGAGTGCGGCGGCAGCGACGCCGCCCTGGATGTTTTTGGCGAACGCAAGATCCACATACACAATGAAACCCTATGCGATTGAAAGCTTCACTACGGCCATGACGCAGGCTGCAATTATGGCGTCCTCCTATTTCCGAGCAACAGCCAGGGCGGCGTCGCGGCCGCCGCACTCCAGGGTCGCTTTGCGGCGACGGAGGAATCGAGGAGTTCTTCCTCGATCCGTTTTCACAGGTTGGACATTTTGAGGCGTCTTCCCCGGGGAATAAAAGGGCTCGGCGGCAGGGGGGCGTATAACTATCACATCAGAAAGGCCCGAGCATGCAATACACTGTGACCGAACTGGCGGCCGATATCTTCCGCATCTCCACGTTTCATCCTGACTACCGCATCGAGTTTAACCAGTTCCTGATCCGCGACGACGAGCCATTCCTGATGCATACCGGCATGCGGGGCATGTTCCAGACCACGCTGGAGGGCGTGACCACGATCATCGACCCCTCGACGCTGCGGTGGATCGGATTCAGTCATTTCGAGTCCGACGAGTGCGGCGCCATGAACGACTGGTTGGCGGCCGCCCCGCGCGCCCAGGGGGTCTGCAGCTTCGTCGCGGCAATGGTGAACCTCGGCGACTTCGCCATCCGACCGCCGCGCCCGCTGGCCGATGGCGAGATACTCCCCCTGGGCCGCCACCGCCTGCAGTTCCTGGCCACGCCGCACCTGCCGCACGGCTGGGACGCGGGCCTGTTCTTCGACCAGACCCAGCGCACGCTGCTGTGCTCGGACCTGTTCTTCCAGGGAGGCAACTGCCCGCCGGTCGCCGGCCCGGAGATCATCGAGCGGGCGACCAAAGCCATCCGCGCCAGCCGCAGCGGCCCGCTGGCCCACGACATGCCCTACACCCCGCACACCGACAGCATGCTCAACCGCCTGGCCGCCCTGGACCCCCAAGCCATCGCCGCCATGCACGGCAGCTCATTCCAAGGCGACGGCCACAAGGCCCTGACCGCCCTTGCCGCCGAGATCAAATCGCTGCTGTCCACGCCCGAACCGTAGGACGAGGGCAGGTTTCGAATTTCGGATTGCGGATTGCGGATTACCGTTTGTACCCCTCGTCATGCGTGGAAGGTACGGGCGGTCTACGGGCCACAGCGACACAGAGCTCACAGAGCCGGAGAAGTCAAAGGTGGTGTTTTCTAATGCCCATCTTCTCGTTTTTCTCGGTGTCTCTGTGGCCCAACTTCTTTGTCAGTCTTGGGGCTAACGCCGCTGAAGCACGCGGAGCGGAATGTCGACTATTAGGGTCCGCGAATGCCACAACTGGATGGACATGAATGCGAAACCGCTGTGAAAAGTACAACAAAGTGCAAGGAAGTACAATTGTGGTACAGCCCGTACCTCTTTCGGGGAAGCGGTTTGCGGCGGGTTCCCTGCAAACCGCTGTGAAAAGTACAACAAAGTACAAGGAAGTACAACCATCGTCGCGATGCAAGGCGAAGCCCAAAGCTTTAAGGGTATCAGAATCAGGATCACTCGGGGCGCTACGACTATACTTCAATAGAAGAGGGCAAAGGAGCTTATCACACCCTCAGAAAGGAACTGTCATGCGATTTCCAACGCTTGTTGCCGCCGTCGCGATTACAGGGTTAGTCGGCTGCGCCAGTCCCCGCGGGGGCGGGCTGGCGAAGGAGGAGAGCTTCAAGATCGGAATCCCGATGTGGACGGTCAAGGTCAAACAAGGCGAGACCAAGACCGTCAACGTGAACCTCAGCCGGGGCGATTACTTCAAGCAGGACGTGCGTTTGCGATTGACGGCCTCGCCGGGAATCTCCGTCGAGCCGACGTCGGTGCTTGTCCGCGCGAGCGACCCGCCGGAGGTTCCGATCCGCATCAGCGCCCCGGCCAACGCCGCCCTGGGCAAGTACCGTGTGAATGTCGAAGGGACCCCCGAGCAAGGCGCCGCGACGGGCATCGACATCACTGTGGAAGTGGATGAACCGTAGGGGCGACGCATTGCGGATTTTGGATTTCGGATTGCGGATTGTCAGAAATGAGTTTTATCTCTGCGATCTCCGCGATCTCCGCGGTGAATCTCCGGATTAAGGCGCGAGGGCTTTTTCCGGATCGGCATAGAGGGTGGCGGGGCCGGCGTTTTCGGCCTGGATCGTCGCCAGGTCGGCAGCGCCTCGCCCGCGGGGAAACTTGCTGCCCTCGATGGAACCGACGTGCCCATCGGCAAAGACCACGTTGGCGACGTTTCCATGGCGGTACCCGATGCGGGAGTCGGCTGATCCGAGTTGGTTCTGCTTGTGCTTTCCGGCGTAGAGGCCGTCGGCCACGGCGACCAGGCGCGAGGGCGCCTTGAACGCCCAGCGGCTGGTCGGCTGGATGGTCACGCCATTGGTGCTGGGTCCATATCCGACGGAGGCGGTGTAGTACATGTCGGGCGTGACGGAGGTGACTGCGCCGATGGGGTTGTCGGCATTGATCCAGTAGGCGACTTTGAAGATGTTGTTGAACCCGCGGGCGGGAACAGTCGTGGCCACGTTGCCCGTGCCCGAGGCCGCCCGCACGTTGGGCCATTCCATCCAGCCCTTGGGGTTGTTCGGCTCGGTCCCGGTCTGTCCATCCTTCATGCCTTCGACGTCGATGGTGGCCGGGCAGTAGAAGACGTTGCCTCCGGAGGTGCGGCTGGTGGTCACGAGCTGGTCGCGGTCGAGCAGCGGACCCCATCCCTCCAGCGGGTTGTCCACGCCGCCGTCGGTTCCGGTCATCGTGTACGAAGGAACCACCAGGTCATTGTGGGCCCGCTGATACGCGCCCAGCCCGAACCCGATCTGCTTGAGGTTAGCCTGGCAGGCGGTGGATCGGGCCGCGACCAGGGCGTTGCCGACAATGGGCACGAGTATGGCCACCAGAACGGCGATAATGGCGATGACCACCAGCAACTCGACCAGGGTAAACCCGGCACCCTCGGCGTCGCGATGGCACGTGGTTCTTTCCAAAAGACATAACTCCTTTTGACGGGCATCACGCAACATGCGCGCCAAAAGGAGTTACGTCGGATTACCTGCCGTTTGGCCTGGTCCTTGCAGGCCGCCTGGACACTTCGTGTGCAAAGGCGCTGAATATCTGTGCAGATCAGTCCCGAGCGAATCTCTCTTCGATCTTCTTGACGGCGTTGAGGGCGGCTTTGCGGACGCCCTTGTCGACATCTTCGCGGGCGGCCTGTCTCAGGGCCGGCAGGGCCTGGGGGGCCAGCAACTTGCCCAGGCTGTTGGCGGATTCTTTGCGGACGTCCTTGCTGCCGTCGCGTGCCAGGGCCCGGGTCAGGGCGGCTACCACCGGGGGGGTATTGAAGTCGCGCAGTTCCTTGGCGGCTTTCTTGCGTTGTCCGTCATCGCCGCTGGTCAGCAGGGCGAGGTATTCGGCCGCACGGGGGTCTACGACTGTCAGCGGCCTGCGGACCACGGGCGCGGGCTGGACGACTACGGGCGGTTGCCCAGCAGGGGCGGCGATGGTCGCCGGAGGCGGCGGGGGCACGTAGGCCGGTTGTGTCGCCGGCGGTGGAGCGGGGGCTTCAACCACGACCTGCGGCGCCGGCTCGGCGGGGGCAACCTGAACCACCGGCGGGACATAGACATAGGTTGGCGCCGGAGGTGGCGGGGGCGTTACATATACCACCGCCGGAGCAGGGTAGTAATAAGGATAGCGGTACGGGCCATAGTAATAGCCGTAGTGCCCGTAATAAGGGCGCGGATGGTAGTACGGCGCATGGCCGCCGCCAACGCCGACACCGATGCCGATGGAGACGCGTGCGGCTGCGGGTTGGGCAGCGACCAGAAGAAACAGGGCAGTCAGGACAGGCAGGCAGATCCAGCGTTTCATGGGGCACCTCATTTTGTGTTGTTTCGCCGATTTCATTTCAGCATTTGCCGGCTTGAATTTCAAGTGGAGCGCGGCCGCACGGCGGTTACAGGATTTTGCGTCGCAATTCAAGAAAGGGGTGGAACTCGTCGAGAGAAAATCTGGAAACGGGACAAGGTTCCCGGAAGAACTATAAAGGAGACATGGCATGCGGAACAGACGCGGTTTTACGCTGGTTGAGTTGGCGGTGGTCGTGGTGATCATTGGCGTGTTGGCGGCCTTTGCCGTGCCGCGCTTCCTGGCGTCGGTGGAGCGGTCCAAGGCGGCTGAGGCGTTCAACTATCTTTCGTCCGTTCAGGCGGCGCAGGAGCGATTCCACGCCCGCCAGGGCACGTACGCCGACGATCTGGCAGACCTGGACATCAAGTTGACGACGCCGAAGTACTTCGCAACCGGCTCGATCGCGGCAGGCAAGACCAGCAGCCTTCAGGATTCCTGGTCGCTGACCCTGACCCGCAGCGGCGCTTCGGCCGGTTACGGCGAATACAGCGTGACCTTCACCGAAGAGGGCTACGACGGCGAGAACAGCACGATCAAGGATCATGCTGACATCAACCCGATGCAGACCTGATCGCGGCAGAACAACGATTTCACGGCGGGTCCCTCTCAGGGACCCGTTTTTTATTGGTTTTTTTCTCCGCGATTTTTGCCCCGGGTGAACTTGAAACCTACCTTGCCCTTGATCGCAGAACGCAAACTTTGCTCATAGGAGGCAAACCATGCAAAACAAACGCGGTTTCACGTTGGTCGAATTGGCCGTGGTCGTCGTGATCATCGGCGTTCTTGCCGCATTCGCGGTACCCCGGTTCCTGGCGTCGGTCGAGCGGTCCAAGGCCGCCGAGGCGTTCAACTTCCTCTCGTCGATCCAGGCGGCCCAGGAGCGGTACCACGCCCGCCAGGGCACCTACGCCGACGATCTGGCGGACCTGGACATCAAGCTGACGGCGCCCAAGTATTTCGCAGCGGGCACCATCGCCGCCGGAAAGACCAGCAGCCTGGAGGATTCGTGGACGCTGAGCCTGACTCGCAGCGGCGCATCGGCCGGCTACGGCGAGTATACCGTGACATTTACCGAAGAGGGTTTTGACACCACCAACAGCACGATCAGCGATCACGCCGACATCAACCCGATGCAGACGTGATAGCGAACGGGGGCGCGAATTCTTCTTGTCCTTAATGAACTGCGGGATTCAACGAACCGAAAGTTAACCTGTACGGGGCACACGGATGCCCCTGAACGTCCTCGAAAAGGAGACATGGCATGCGGAATAAGCGCGGATTCACCTTGGTGGAATTGGCAGTGGTCGTGGTCATCATCGGCGTTCTGGCGGCATTTGCGGTGCCCCGGTTCCTGGCGTCGGTCGAGCGGTCGAAAGCCGCCGAAGCGTTCAACTTCCTCTCATCGGTGCAGGCGGCCCAGGAGCGTTTCCACGCTCGCCAGGGCACGTATGCCGACGACCTGAAGGACCTGGACATCAAGATGACCGCCCCGAAGTACTTTGCCACCGGGACGGTGGCCGCGGGCAAGACCAGCAGCCTGCAGGATTCCTGGACGCTGACCCTGACCCGCAGCGGCGCCTCGGCCGGCTACGGCGAATACAGCGTGACCTTCACCGAAGAGGGCTACGACGGCGAGAACAGCACGATCAAGGATCATGCCGATATCAACCCGATGCAGACCTAACGGCAACCGGTTTTGAAATCGACGCAGACGCGTCCGGCCCATGCGGCGGGACGCGTCTGTGTCGTTTACCGGTAACCCGGAAACCGCATGCACCGCAGAGACCGCGGAGACCGCAGAGGGGCAAGAGCTCAAGGCCATGTGGGCAGGGTGGCATGGCGACGCACGTTTCTGTTTCTCGTGGGTCGCCATGATCAGCACGAGCCCCATGGCGACCCGCTGAAACAACGCGTGTCGCCTGCCACCCCGGTTCAACTTCTCTTGAACATTATGCCTCTGCGGTCTCTGCGATCTCCGCGGTGAATGGCTGTGACGGGAGCAAGAGGCTAAGGGGCATCGGGGGGGCGTTATTTAAGGGCGGGGCGGGAATGACCGACGTTGAAGACGTGTCTGACCTCGCGCAGGAGGTCCGGAATCATTCTCCAGCTTTGTGGCGTGGAGGTTTGTGAACCGTTAATGAAGTCCCTCAAGGACAAGATGAACTGGGCGATATCCGTCGGCGTCTATCTCACGGACGCCGCGATGACCATCGCCACGGTGGCCGCCGGCGTGGCGGGCAAGAAGGCCTCTACCGAGCAGGTCGCTTTCGAGCCCCAGGACGGTCCCGGCGAGGCATTGGCGGCCTGGCTCGAGACGAATCTTACCCCGGGCCAGCGCAGTGCCGCGTCGGTCTGCGTGGGCCTGGGCGCCGAGTTGATGTTCTTCACCACGCGCGTCGCCGAGGCTGAGGCGCAGGGTCTGGCCGGTGAGTCCGGCGCCGTTGCCGCCGCCGCCGACGCCGATGCCGACATCGTCAGCGACACCCTCAAGTCCAAGCTCAACGGCGCTACCATCAGCACCGTGGCCGCCTGCCAGAAGACGCGCGCCGACCAGATCTTCCAGGCCCTGACCCGCTCGGGCATCAAAGACTATCGCCTGGCGCCGGCCCCGTGGGCGGCGATCACCTCCGGCGAAGGGACCAAGGTCCCGCGCGGCTGGAAGACGTATATTCGCGTGCTTCTGGGACCGGCCGGCGGGCTGGCGGCGCTGGTGGCTTCGGGCAGACCGCTGCTGTGGCGGCGGTTCGTGCGAGGCAGCGACCCGGTGGCCAACATCATCTCGGCCATTCGCAACCTGCAGGTCCACGCGACGGTCAAGCTGGGCATCGCCGAGTTGTCGGGGGCAGTGGTTCAGGGCAGCGAGGAGGAAGGCCTGGGCGAGGGGCTGGAAAAAGAGACCGCCTTGCCGGTCGTGGTACACCGCGGCGGCGGCATGAGCGACGAAGGATACGCCTGCGCGCTGGCCGAGGCGGCCCGCAAACGCACCATCGAGTGGCTGGACATGTTCCGCACGATGAGACCGCCGGCCACCCTCAAGGAACTGTTCCCCAGGAAACTGGCGATCGCGATGCTCCTGATGGCCGGCGCCATCGGCGTGTACATGTGGAATCTGCAGAGCGACCTGGAAACGACCTACGCCTCCCTCAAAAGGCAGAATGCCTCGCACAAGTGGGCCGCCAAGCTGCGAACGAACGAGATCGAAAATGAGCGAAAGACGCTCGAAACCGAGGTGCAGGCCGTTCGCTCCTTCCTGTCGACGCGCGTGATCTGGAGCAACTACCTGGCCGACCTGCCCGGTCGCCTGCCGCCCAACGCCTGCCTGACCAACATCACCGGGGAATACGAATTGCAGATGAGCAAGGGCAAGAATCCCCGCAAGGCCAACCAGTCGCTGACGCTGCGGGGGATGGCGCGATTCCCCGACCGCGGGTCGGCGCCCAAGGAGATCGACCAGTTCCTTGAGTCGCTGCGCGAGGTGGCGATTCTCAAACGCGACTTCCCGCGACTCAACCTCGTCGAGATCAAGTGGCGCAAAGACGCCGCCAGCGATATCGCCCTGTTCACGATCCTGGGCCTGCCCAAGGAAAAGCGGGCCGCCGTCGCCGCGGAGAAAGGCTGATCGAATGTCCGTCGCCGCCGACAAAGCCAGACTCCTGCAGTACAAGGCCCATCTTGTCAAGGTCCTGGGCGACCCGGTCAAGATGCGATTGGCTATTGTCGCGGCCATCACGCTGGTGGCGGCCGTGGCGATCTACATGCCGCTGTCTGATGCGATCGAGCAGCAGCAGCGTCTGGTGGCGGCGGAGAAGAAGCGCCTCTCTCTGGTGCAGGACGTCGAGAGTCTGCGCAAACAGGTAACCGACTACCAGGATCGCATTGGTCAGCAGAGCGATACCAACGAGTGGGTGCAGTACCTTTTGGCCGGTTCGCGCGCAGCCAAGGTGAAGCTGCGCAATATGGAGTCGAAGCAACCGCAGGCGGTCGGCCCGTACAAGGCTGTCTCGCTGGCGGTGGAAGTCCAGGGGACATATCCGCAGATGAGGCAGTTCATCGAGTGGCTCGACCGCTCGGATCGCCTGCTGCGGGTGGACATGATGCGGATGGAGAAGATGCCCGATGTGATCGTAATGAAGGTCTACGTGCTGGGACTGGTTCGCAAAAGTGCTTAAGAAACTCAACAAGTTGGCGCCGTACCTTGCGGCGGGCATCATGGGCTACCTGGCGTACTGCGCCGGCGAAGGGGGCCCCGCGCGGGCGACGGCGGAGAAGCCCTCCCCGCTGATCACGCGCCAGATGCTGCGCCCGACGCTGATGAGCCCGCAGGGCAATGACGCCCCGCGCGATCCGTTCGAAGTGGACTGGTCCAGCTATCTCAACCGCGCTGCCCAGAAGATCGAGCCGCCCAAGCGGAGCCTGACGGCATCGACGCAGCCCGCCGATGCGCCGCTCGCGGCGGCCTCGGCGCCAGTCAAGATGACGGCGAGCCAGCCGGCGAGCCAGCCGGCGTCGCAACCCGCCTCGGCGCCGGTAGTGCCGCCGTTGCCGGCCAGCGCCGTGACGGGCATCTGCCTGGGCGAGGACATTCAGTTGGTCGTCGTCGGCGACATGATCTACAAGACCGGCGACACGATCGGCGGCAGCGATTCGGCGCGCGGCTGGGTGGTCGAGCGGATCGAGCCCGACGGGGCCGTTCTGCGATTCGGCGCCCTGACCCGGAAGATCGCCATGCCCGCCCCCAAGGGTCCGACGCCGACGGTCCCGCCCGTCCAGCTCCAAGGCAGGGAGAAATCGTCATGATCCAGGACGCGTCAGTCGGAACCCACCAGTCGCTGCTGGTGCGGCTGCTGCTGGACCGCAACCTGCTCCAACCGGCAGACATGAACGAGGTGCAGCAGGTCCTGAGCCAACCCAATACCTCCGTCGAGGAGGCGCTGGTCGGCGCCGAGATTGTCAGCGACGTAGTGATCGCCCAGGTCTACGCCGAGCACCTGCGCCTGCCCCTGGCGGGGCTGGACGACCCGCTGGCCTTCGACGCCGCCCTGGTCGAGCGGGTGGGCGAGAAAACCTGCCGCGAGCACCTGGTGCTGCCCCTCCAGGCCGTCGACGGCGCGCTCAATGTCGCCTTCGTCAACCCGACCGACTTGACTGTCTTCGAGCAGATCCAGATGCTCACGCACCTGGTGATCCTGCCGGTGGTGGCCCCGCTGAACCTGTTGACCGAGGCGCTGAATGAAGCCTTCGGAAAGCGCGACGTCATCAAAGAAATCAGCAAGGAGGCCAGCCGGACCATCGAGACGCCCGAGGAGTCCGATTCCGTCGACGAGGTGGTGGACTTGGACCGCCCCGTGCCCAAGGGGCGCGACAGCCACGTCATCCGCCTGGTCAACCACATCCTGTCCTGGGCCGTCCGCAACGGCGCCAGCGACATCCACATGGAGCCCTTCGAGAACTGCGTCAAGGTCCGAACCCGCGTCGACGGGCAGTTGCAGGAGTTTTCGCCGCCGCCGCGCGAGATGTACCTGCCGATGATCAGCCGCCTGAAGGTGCTCTCGAAGATGGACATCGCCGAGCGCCGCGTCCCGCAGGACGGGGCCATCGCCCTGACGGTCGACCAGAAGCGCGTTGACCTGCGCGTCAGCACCGTGCCCACCGTCTATGGCGAAAAGATGGTGCTGCGAATCCTCTCCAAGGGCGCCATCCCGCTGGACATGACCAAGCTGGGCTTCAGCCAGAAACAGGCCGACGACTTCCGCATCGCCGCCGAGAGCCCGCACGGGCTGCTGCTGGTGACCGGACCCACCGGAAGCGGAAAGAGCACCACCCTCTACGCCACGCTGAACCTGCTCAACAAACCCAACGTCAACGTGATGACCGTCGAGGACCCCGTCGAGTACAAGTTCGAGGGGCTCAACCAGGTCCACGTGCGGGCGCAGGTGGGGCTGACCTTCGCCTCGGCGCTGCGGGCCTTCCTGCGACAGGACCCCGACGTGATCATGGTCGGCGAGGTGCGCGACCAGGAGACCGCCCAGATCTGTCTGCGCGCCGCCCTGACCGGGCACATGGTGCTCTCGACGCTGCACACCAACGACGCCCTGGCGGCGATCAACCGCATGGCCGACATGGGCATCGAGCGGTTTCTGCTGGCTTCGGCGTTGAGGCTGGTCGAGGCCCAGCGCCTCGTGCGGCGCCTGTGCTCCAAGTGCAAGGAGGCGTACAAACTCGACCCCGAAACCGCGGCCAAGTGGAAGATGGACCCCGCGGCGGAGTATTTCCGCCCCAAGGGCTGCGACCTGTGCCGCAACACCGGATACAAGGGGCGGGTGGGGCTCTTCGAGGTCATCCGCATCACCCCGAAGCTGCGCGACATGATCAGCGAGAACGTCCCCCTGCCCGAACTGCGCCGCGAGGCGCAGAACCAGAACATGATGCTGCTGGCCGACGCGGGCCTGGACAAGGTCCGCAGCGGCGACACCAGCATGGAAGAAGCCCTCAGCGTCTCCATGGCGGAATCGGAGTAAACGATGGCCGAGATGACCATGACCTCAGGCGGCGTCAAGCAAGGCGGTTCGTGGCTGCAACGCCACGTGCGGACGGCGTCGAAGCTGCACCCGGCGATCAAGTCCGAAGACAAGCTGCGGTTCTTCCAGCAGCTCACGACGCTGTTTGCGGCCGGCACGCCGCTGCTGGAGGCGCTATGGATTTCGGCCCACCAGTCTCAGAGCGAGAAGATGCGGGGGGTCATCCGCACCATCGCCGAGCGGGTGGCGGGGGGGCTGACGCTGCACCAGGCGGCGGCGAGTTTTCCCAAGGTCTTCGACCGCCAGTGGATCGAGGTGATCAAGACCGGCGAGGCCAGCGGGCAACTGGGCCAGGTGCTGGCGAGCCTGACGGCCAATATCGTTGCGGTGCGCGAGATGCGGGGCAAGCTGATCTCGGCCATGATCTACCCGATCATCCTGCTGGGGGTGGCGATCCTGGCCATCACGATCATGCTCTGGAAGGTGGTACCGGTCTTCGCGGAGTTTTTCAAAGAGGCCGGCTCGAAGCTTCCGGCGATCACGCAGACGGTGATCGACCTGTCGGAGTTTCTGCAGGAAGACGGGTTGTACCTGTTCGGCGGGGTGATCGCCGTGGTGCTGGCGCTGCGGTATTACCTTCGCACGCCGGGCGGTCGGCGGACGTTTCAGAGCGTGCTGCTGACGACGCCGCTGCTGGGTGAGTGCGCCGTCGAGACGAACATGGAGCGGTTCGCCACCAACATGGTGCTGCTGCTCAACAGCGGCCTGCCGCTGCTGGAGGCGATCCACTCGATGCAGGGCGTGTTCCACAACAACGCGATCTACCGCGAGGCGTTTCTGCGGGTCTCGTCGCGCGTGGCCAGCGGCATCCGCCTGGCCTCGTCGCTGGAGGAGACGGGCCTGTTCACCTCGATGGTCGTCTCGATGGTGCGCGTGGGGGAGGAGTCGGGCGAGCTGGCGACCGTGCTGGGCCAGGTGGCGACGTACTACCGCAAGCGCGTCGAGGCGCTGCTGGAACGCATGACGGGCATGATCGAACCGGTGGTCATCCTGGGCATGGGCGTCACCGTGGCGGTCATCCTGACGTCGATCTACCTGCCCATGTTCCAGATGGCCTCGGGACCCGGTGGAAAGTGAGCCGCTGATATGATCGGTGCCCGCAGATATGAACGCGTCCCCCTGAGCATGGCCGTCGAGGTCAAAGACCTCGCCACCGCGCGCCTCTGCCGCGGGCGGTCGATCGACATCAGCCGCGGCGGCATGGGGCTGTTCGTGCCGTTCTTCATCGCCGCGGGAAGCCGCGTGCGCATCAGCGTCACCCTGGCGCGTCAGGGACGGCCGGTGGCGACCTGGGTCAACGCCGTCGTGCGCCGCGCCACGGCAGAAGACGGCGGCGCCGTTCTCGGCGTCGAGTTCGACACGGTGCTGGCCATGGCCACCCAGCCCGATCTGTGCGAGATGGTTGACGGACGATGATTCGTAGCCCCCTGACGAGGGGGAAAAGCCGCGGCTCTTCCCCGCGAAAGACCGCGAAGATTCCGCAAAAGTTACTTAAGTGAGCGGCCGCAGCGGCCGAAAGTCTCTATACAAGCTGCATAACGACTAAGCGTCGGATTGACTACAGGAGGTCAACATGCGCAAGAACAGTGGTTTTACGCTGGTGGAATTGGCCGTGGTCGTGGTGATCATCGGCGTGCTGGCGGCATTTGCCGTTCCGCGGTTCATGGCATCGGTTGAGCGGTCCAAGGCCGCTGAGGCGTTCAATTATCTCGCCTCCGTCCAGGCGTCTCAGGAGCGGTATCACGCACGCCAGGGCACCTATGCCGAAGACCTCGACGACCTGGACATCAAGCTCAGCACGCCCAAGTACTACACCGTCGGCAAGATCGGCGCGGGCAAGACCAGCAGCCTGGAAGATTCCTGGAAGCTGACGCTGACGCGCAGCGGCGCCTCGGCCGGCTACGGCGAGTACACCGTGACGTTCTGCGAAGAAGGGTTCGACACCACCAACAGCACCATCACCGATCTGCCGGCCATCAACCCGATGCAGACCTGATACGGCGGCGCAGCCTTTCGAGGCTGTGGCGGTGGCACAGCCTTTCCAGGCTGTGATGGTGGCACAGCCTTTCCAGGCTGTGATGGTGGCACAGCCTTTCCAGGCTGTGATGCACGGGCCCGAACGCCTGTGCCACTCCGGAGGGAGATCATGGAGAGCCTTCGCCGGCACCGGCGCCTGACGCAGATGGCGCCGGCGACCGTTCAACATGGCAGCGGCGCGCCGATCCCGGCGGCGCAGGTGTTCAACATCTCCGCCGGCGGGTTGGCGCTCTTCTCGCCCCGCGCCCTGCCCGGCGGCGAACTCGTCAGCGTCAACGTATCCCTGGCGGGGGGCGATGCCGCGCCCAGGCCTCTGAAACTCTTCGGCGTCACCCGATGGGCCCAGACCCTGCCCGATGGAAACCTGCTGGGCATAGAACTCGTCGCCGACGACCGGGCCGGCGATTACCGCGCCTTTGCCAGATATCTGCAGACTGTCGAGAGCCCTCCTTTGCGGCGGGCGGCTTTCACCATGGTCGAGCTGTGCATTGCCATGGTGATCATCTGCATCATGACGACCCTGGCGGTGCCGATCTTCCGCCGCTCCATCGAGCAGGCGCGCGTGGACGCCGCGGCCGCCAACCTCAAGACGATCTGGTCGGCCCAGCGGATGTACTGGCTGGAGAGCCGCGCCTTCGCGCCGCAGTTGACGGACCTTCAGGCGCAGGACCTGCTGTCGCCCTCGGTCGCCCGAAGCGCCGCTGACATCGACGCGGTGTACGTCTACGAGACTCTCGCCGCCGATGCCACGTCCTTCAGCGTCCGCGCCCGGCGCAACGGCAGCAGCGTCTGGTCGGGGCAGCTCGTCATCGACCAGACCGGAACCCTTAGCGGCGTCATCAGCGGCGGCGGAACGACGCTGACGCCCACGCAATAGGTTGCCATATGACCATTGCCTTCAAATATCGCCGCCCCCGAGGCGGGTTCACCCTGCTGGAACTGCAGGTCGCCATCGCGGTCCTGGGCATCGGGCTGTTGAGCCTGGTGGCCCTGACGGTGCGGCAAAGCCGCAGCGTCGGCGAACTGGAGTCCTGGTGCGTGGATGAACCCACCTTCTACGTCGTCAGCCAGACCGACGGATGGCTTCAGCGACTGGGCGTCGCCGCCGACTTGTACGACCGGGCCGGTGAAGCCCCCTGGTCGCCGCCGGTGGCGGCCTCCAGATTCAACGTCGTCACCCTCGATGATGTCCAAGGGGCGCTGTCGACACAGACGATGACCGTCCGGGCCAGTGTGGCCGCCATCGCCGGCAATAACACCCCGCCCGCCGGCAACAAAGGCCAAAGCCAAGGCCGCAAGCTCGGCCACTACAAGAACAAGCCATGACCGCGACATCGACATCGCCCCGCCAATCGCTTCGCAGAGCCTCCGGCGGCTTCACGCTGCTGGAGTTGATGGTCGTCGCGACGCTGATGACGATGGTGACGGCCATCTCGGCACAGTTCTGGCGATACTTCTCGGTGCAGTTGACCGACGCGGCGGACCGCACGACGGCCGCCCAGGAGCTGCAGTTCGCCATCGAGAGCCTGCGCCAGGACCTGGGGATGGTCCGCCATGTCACGACGCCCGGTCAGACCCGGATGCGGATCTATACCGGACCCGCCGGCGACGAAGACGAGATCGAATACTCCCTGGAGGCGGGGAGACTCATCCGCACGGACGTGGCCGCCGCCGCCTCGGTGCCGATGGCGGGGGGCGTTTCGCAGTTTCTGGTGCAGCACCTGACCGAGAGCAGCGTCCGCATCACGCTGGTGGTGACTCGCGGCGGCGTCACGCGCCGCGCGACGATGATCTGGAGCGCGCCATGAGGACGCCGGCGCGACATCGCGGCCACGCGCTGCTGGGGACGATGGCCTTTCTGGTCCTGGCGATGTTGCTGTGGATGGCGACTTTCTCGCAGACTTCCGGGCATTTGCGCACGGCGACGGTGTTCACGCTGCAGGACGATTTGAATACCGGTCCGGCCCGCGTGACGGCCTGGGCTTTGACGCTGCTGGAGACCGGCACGCCCGGGGAAGATCCGTACTCCTGCATTGCCACCCAGGACGACGAACGATACGTCATGACGTTCAAGGAAGTCGCCCCGGGCAAGTACTCCATCACCGTGCGACCGGCCACGGACATGGACACGTATCAACCTAAGGTCCCGATGACATTCGCCTCCAACCAGAACAACGGAAACGCCGACGAGCAAGACTCCGATAGCGGAGACAGCAACGGCAACAACGGCAACGGCAATGGCAACGGGAATGGCAATGGGAATGGCAACGGCAACAGCAGCGACACCAGCTCTTCCGACGACGCGGGCAATGGCAATGGCAACGGCAAGAGAACGGGCACTACCCGGGCGAAGAAGAAGTAGTGTACCGTCAATGTTGAGACTATGGGCAGCCGCTTTGGTGGCACAGCCTTTCCAGGCTGTGCCTGCACAGGCCAGAAAGCCTGTGCCACCTGAACAAACAAGGTTGACAGTACAGTAGCAGAAACTTCTGCCGTCAGATCAGCTTCTGAATCGGCCCGTCCACGCAAATGGGGCCAGTCCCGCCCGGACTGACTTGAACGTCTTACATACGACCGATGAGTGCTCGCCGGGGCGGGCGTAGACGGCGTCGCCGTGGGCGGCGCCGCTGACCTTCCAGAACATCGCCGGTCCGGCGGCCGAGTTGTAGAGCGCGCGGGCCTGGTGCAGCGGCACGGCGGCGTCCTGCTCGCTGTGGATCATCAGCAGGGCTCGCCCGCCGACGGCGGGCAGATCTGCGGCCGCCGATTCCGCCAGGAGATTGTCTCCGGCCTGGAGCGAGGCCATCGCCAGCGTGGCGTTGCAGACGTATTTGCGTGCGGGCGCGGGCAGCCAGGCGAGGATCGTATCCAATTCAGCCCGGGGGGAGGGGTAGAGGCTGTCGACGGCCAGGGCCTCGATGCGCGTGTCGGCCTTAGCCGCGGCCAGCACCGCCGCGGCGCCTTGCGAGATTCCCACCGCCAGCACGTGGGTGCTGTGTCTGGGGTGGGCCTGCTTGAGGTATCGCAGGCCCGCCAGCACGTCGCGCGACTCGACGACGCCGAACCCGCGGGTGTAGCCTTCGCTCTCGCCTTCGCCGCGCAGGTCCATCAGCAGGACGTTGAATCCCTGCTCGCCCAGCAGGCGGGCGTAGGGAATCAGTGTGGCCTTGCCCATGCCGCGCCCGGGCACGACGATGATCGCCGCGTTGCTTGCCGCGTCGTCGGCGGGCATGTACCATCCGCGCACGATGACGCCGTCGTCGGTGTAAAAGGCCGCCTGCTCGAACTCGATCCCGCACAGGGCCTGCGGATCGGTCGAGTCGCCGAAGCGGATCCAATGCGTTGTCAGGGCTGCCGTGGCCAGCGGGGCGGCGACCAGCAGCACCACCGCCAGGCGCGCCGTCAGGACGCACGCGCGGCGCCATGGCGGGGCGGCCGCCGGATCGGTCACGCCCATCGCCCGCCGCATCAGCGCGCGGCAGGCGCGGTCGAGCGACCAGATGATGATGTGGATCGCGGCCACGAAATACGCCGCCGCCGCCAGGTCCTGCCAGCGGACCTTCGCCGAGGGCGTCACGTAGACGAATGCCGCCTGGTACGCCCCGATCAGCCCCATCAGCAGCACGACGTAGATCGCCAAGTAGATCGCATGCCTGCGCGAGAGGCCCCGCACCGTCTGGCGGCGCAGCAATAAGGCGTGGGTCACGAAAACCGGAACCGCGGCCACATACGCCGCCTCAATGAGCGACCCGCACAGCAGCACGCTCAGCGCGTAGATCAAGCCCGAAGCGAAAACGAAAGCCCCCACGGGGGCAGAACGCGTATAGGTAGATAACCGCACCGGCGCTCCTTTGGCGTTATCCGACGTGGCCTCCCTGCCGCAGATGCATCTGCACGGCCGTCCCGACCGTGCCTGGCATGGCCGATGGCCATCCCACGCAATCATCCTATCACGGATGGCGATATCTGCCTATGGGGTAAAATGGCGAAAGCTGCGGCAAAGAGTCTTCCCCCGACGATGGGTGGCACGGCGACACGCGGAGCGGGTCGCCATGATGCTCGCGCCCACCCCCGCTGAACAACGCGTGTCGCCATGCCATCCGCCTGCTGGTATAATCCCCCCATGGCTCGCGAGATCGAACTCAAGTTCAAGGTCGCGTCATTCGATTCCGTGCGGGCGGCGCTGGATGCCGCCGGGGCGGCGCACCTGCAGACCGTCATCCAGACCGACCGCTACTACGACACCGCCGATCATTCCCTGCGCGGCGGCGATATCGGCTTGCGACTGCGTGTCATGCGGCACGTTGAAGGTCCCCAGGACGCCGACGAGCGGCCGCAACTGACCTACAAAGGTCCCGCCGAGGATCACGTTCGCGCGAAGATCCGCCGCGAGTTGCAGACGTTCGTCGACGACGCGGCGGCCATCGAGGCGCTGCTGGCGGCGCTGGGGCTGATCGTGACGATGACCCTCCAGAAGCGCCGCAGCACGTGGCGGCTGGACGGGTGCCTGGTCGAGCTGGACTCGCTGCCGCTGCTGGGGGACTTTGTCGAGATCGAGGCCCCGGACGAGACTGCCCTCGAGACCGTCGAGCGAAAGCTCGCCCTGGCCGGACCGCCGATCCAGCGTCACTACATCGATCTGGCCGAGAGCGCCTGCCAGAAACTCAACATTGACTGCCGCACGATCACGTTCAAAGATTGCGACAAGTGCAGGGGGTAGGTCATAGGGGGTAGGTCGTAGGTCATAGGTCATAGGGTGCCCGCTGCGCGGGCGGGAAGCTCGGCCCGGTGCCGTGGCGGGAGGGCTTCAGCCCGACAGCCACGACTCGCGCACCAGCGCTCAGGGATCGTGGCTCTCCGGGCCTTCGGCCCTGCGCGCCACGGCACCCATCAATCCGCGGCTCATCCTGCCCCGAACCCTAAGACCTCCGACCTATGACCTACGCCCTGAATTTCTCCCTTGCATCCCCCACCTGCTCTGGTATAACGGCACAAACAACTTATTGTTCCGAAGCCGGTAAGCACCACAAGGGAAGGTGTTCCATGAAAGTAATTGCTCAGACCGCCGCACTGCAGGAAGCATTGGCATTGGCTGGAACCATCGTCTCGGCCCGAACTCCCAAGCCCGTTCTCCAGTGCGTAAAGCTGGTCGCATCAGAGGGAATGCTGACCATCCTGGCGACCGACCTCGAAGCCGCCCTGCGCTATCAGGTCTCGGCGGTCCAGATCGAGCAGGAAGGCGAGGCCCTCGTGCCCGCCGACCGACTGGCCGGCATCGTGCGAGAGTCGGCTGACGAAGAGAGCCTGACCATCGAGGCCGACGCCGATGCCTGCCACGTCACCGGCGCCGCGGCACACTTCAAGATCCTCGGTTACGATCCGGGCGAGTATCCCACCGTCGCCGAGTTTGCCGGCGACGCCGATTTCCAGGTTCCCGCCGCCACGCTGGCCAAGATGATCGGCAAGACCCTCTTTGCCACCGCCAAGGCCCACAGCCACTACGCCATCTCCGGCGTGCTCTGGGAAGCCGGAGCAAAGAAAATCCAGCTCGTGGCCACCGATGGTCACCGCCTGGCGCTGGCCAAGGGGGCCTTGGCCAAGACGGCCGCCCGCGACGTCTCGGCCATCGTCCCGGCCAAGCTGATGAACCTGATGCAGCGTGTGGCCGTCGGCGGTGAGGAGATGCTCGATGTCCGCATCGAAGAGAACCAGATCCTCCTGCGCACGGCGCGGGCGGTTCTGATCAGCTCGCTGGTTCAGGGCAACTTCCCCAAATACGGCGACGTGATTCCCAAGGACTTCACCCGCAAAGTCACCGTCAAGCGGGCCAATTTCGAGCACCGCATCCGCCAGGCGGCGCTGCTGACCAACGAAGAGTCGCGCGGCGTGCGCCTGAAGTTCCAGGACAAGCAGGTCACCCTCTCCAGCCGCGCCCCCGAAGCCGGCGAAGCCCAGGTCAACTGCGAGATCACCCTCGAAGGCGAACCGATGGACATCGCCTTCAACCCCAGCTTCCTTATCGAAGCCATGCGAGTGGTCGAACTCGAAGACGTGACGCTGGAAATGATGGCCTCGAACAAACCCGCCGTCGTCAAAGCCGGCAACGACTTCCTCTACGTCATCATGCCGGTGGACTTGGGATAACGGCCTTCGGAACCCTGCCGCTTCCGCCAGATGGATAATATGACCTCGCGCCGGCGAATTGAAGCTGCGCTGCACCATCGCGCGCCGGACCGCACGCCAATGTTCGAGTACGTGCTCCTGCCGCCGCTGGCGGACCGCCTCCTGGGGCGCCCCTTGGCCACGCACAATTGGGCGCTCTGGAATTCGATCGTGCAGGACCGCGGTTGGCAGGCGGCGGTGCGGCAGTCGGCGGTGGACCAGCTCGAACTGGCCCTGCGGATGGGCCACGACATGATGTACGTGCTGCCCAACCCCGCGCCTCCGGCGCCGCCGGCAAAGCGCGAGCCCGCCCCTTCGGCGGCCTTGCGCGACAGCGACGACCCGATCGAGCGCCTCGCCATGCGCAACGATCGCGCCGCCGCGGTCGAGCCTCCCGGCGATGAGACCCTGCTGATCTACGCGATGCTGAAGGAGGAGATGTGCCGCCGCGACGTGGATCTGCCGATTCTGGCCCCGGCGTATGCACACGGCGTCTGGACCGACACCGACTTGATGATGGCGATGGTGCTGGCGCCCGAGGTTGCCCATCGCCATTTCGAGCTGGCCACCGACCGAACCCTGGCGCTGGTCGAGAAGTACCTTGCCCTGGGGCTCGACCAGATCGGCGTCGGCGGCGACTTCTCCGGTACGCGACCGCTGATCGCCCCGGAGGCCTACCGCAAGTTCATCGTCCCCCAGGTGCGACGGCTGTCCCGCTGCATCCACGCCGCGGGCCGATGGTCCGTCAACGCCAGCGACGGCAACCTGTGGCCGGTGCTGGTGGACTTCACCGCCGGCTGCGAGGTCGACGGCTACCTCGAGATCGACATGCATGCCGGCATGGACCTGGCGGCTCTCAAGGCCGCCGTCGGTGCGCGTGTCACGCTGTACGGCAACCTCGATTGCGGCAACACCCTGTCATTCGCCAGTCCCGAGCAGGTTCGCGCCCACACGCTGGCCTGCCTGGAAGCCGGCCAGGGCGACGGCGGCCACATCCTCTGTGCCTCCAACGCCATCATCGAAAGCGTTCCGATGGCGAATTACCTCGCCGTGATCAACGCCTACCGGGACATGTTCTCCCTGCCGCGATTCCAGGCGGAGTGATTCCCGAACGCTTCCGTCCGCCACGCCATTCTCCCTCGTCGCTGAGGGGATGAATCACCGACGATTATATTATTGAAGCGGTTCGCCGGCGCGGTATGATCCTGGGCGCATTTCGGTTGTAGCGGTACCCGGCAGTTCACTAATGGCATCGGCCCGAAGGAGTGGCGATGTTCAAGATCACCTGCCGCAAGTGCCTTGCTGTTCTGAGGCTCAGCAACGACCGCCTCGGCGAGACGGTCCAATGTCCGGTGTGCTCCTGCACGATGTTGATTGCGCGCCCGTCACGGGCGGCGGATGCCCCTGCGCCTCCGCCGGCGATGATCCGCCACGCGTGCGTGCGGTGCGGCAACGTGCTGGAGGTGGCCGCCGACCATGTGGGCAAGATGGAAGAGTGCCCCACGTGCGGGACGCGCCTGATCATTCCGGCGGCCTCGCCGTCAACGGACGGCGACGGGGCGTCGTCGTCGCGGCCGTCGCCGCGGGCGGATCGCGAGCGCGCGAACGTGCGACAGCTTGTGGCGCGCGACTGCGGGCAGATGGCGATCGTGGCCGCCACGCCGTTTGCCGACGAGGAAATGGTCCGCCTGTGCCGCCAGGGGCGCGACCTGGTGCTGCGAGTTCAGCAATGCAACAAGCGGGCCCGCAAGCTTCGCGAGGTTCTGGCCGAGACCGACCCCAGGACCGAACACGCCCGCTTCGTCGAGGTGCGGGAGCACCTGGCGATCATTGAGCGCAAGGCCGCCAAGGTCCAGCGCGCCCTGAACAGCCTGGCGACGACGCTGGGGCAGATGATCATCGAGCAGTCGCCGCCGATGCCGGAGTTTGGCCGGATCCTCCATCGCCTCGACGAGCCGGCGGCGCCGGCGGCGAGGCGTCCGCCGCAGGAACCGGCTCGCGACCTGAACGTCTCGGGCACGCTGTGGTACTGCCGCATCAACGACCGGGCGTTCGGGCCTGTCGACGCAAGCGGCCTCATGACCTGGCTGCGGCAGGGATACATGAAACTCGACGACGCGGTGCGTTCGGAGGAAATGCCCCAGTGGCAGGCACTCAAGGATGTACGCGCCCTTGCCGCGGACGACCAGCGGCGGCAGAAGTGGCCCCGAGAGTTCGTCGAGGAACTGGCGATGCTGCAACTGCCACCCGCGCAGGCCGACGCCCCGCGCTCGCTGTGGCGCGACGGGACCGCCGCCCTGCGAAAGGCCGCCTCCCGCGTCGGGCTGTTTCGCAAGGAAGGCGACCTCGGCGCCCACGCCCCGCACGCATCGAGCGGGCCCAATTGAAGCATCCTACATCTTGAACCGCTTGGTGGTTTCGACCAGTTCGACGATGTTCTCGATGGGCGTCTCGGCGGGCAGGTCGCAGCCGGTGGACAGGATGAAGTTTTCGTAGGGGCGCATGGCCTCGAGCAGGGCGGTGGTGTCGCGGCGCACTTTGTCGCGATTGCCCTGGAGCATGGTTCCGACGGGATCGACATTGCCGATGAGCACCACGTCGCCGGGAAGGCGGGGCATGATCTGCTCGAAGGGGACCATCGAGTCCAGGCTCAGCCCCTGCGTGCCGGTGCGGCACATGTTTTCCAGCAGGTGCGACGTCTGCCCGCACACGTGCAGGATCGTGCGCGTGTCGAGGTGGCGGACCATGTTCTCGACGCTGCGCCCGGCGAACTCCCAGTACGCGCTGGGCGAGAGGATCACGCTGGTCGGGTCGAGGATGCAGATGGCGTCGGCGCCGGCTTGCTGAAGCGACTTGGCGAAGTCGATCGCCACGCGCTCGCAGAAGTTGACGGTGGCCTGGACGACTTCGGGCGTCTCAATGGTGGCCATGGCGATATCGTTGGCGCCCATCATAAGCCCCGCCAGCGTGAACGGACCGATGACATAGGCGCCGATGGGGATGTCGAGCTTGGTCTTGAGCAGGCGGGTGGTTTCGAGGAAGACCCACACGCGGCCGTCGTAGACCGGGTCGATGACCTTGTACTGATCGAGGTCGGCGACGGACTTGACGGGGTGCCACTCGACCGTGGCTGACTCGTCGATGGGGAATCGCACGGGCAGCCCGAGGGCGCCGGCTTCGATGGACAGGTCCATCATGGTAAAGAGCATATCCGGGGCGGTGCGTTCGGCCAGCTTGTACAGCGAGCGGGCCTGCAACTCGGCGTTGAACTCGTTCTGCTTGACGGTCGAGCAGGTCAGGTTGACGGCGGGATACCCCGCCAGCGGCGCCACCAGCCGTCGGTCGGCCTGGCGAACCATGTCGATGAGTCTCATTGTGTTCTCCTTCCGGGGGAGGGGGATTATAGGGGAAAATCCGAAATTCGAATCTCGAAATCCGAAACAAACGACAAAACGGCAAACAACAATCAGAAGAATCATGTTGTTGAATTTGCTTCTTGTTTAATTGCCTTTTGTTTCGAATTTCGAGATTCGAATTTCGGATTTGTTTCAATACACGGGGATGCGTTTGGATCCGGGGTAGTAGAAGTTCAGGATGCGTTCGGCGGACCAGCCTTGAAGGGCCTTGGCCTGGGCGCCCCATTGGCACAGGCCCACGCCGTGTCCGAAGCCCTGTCCGTCGCAGAAGACGATGAAATCACCGCGGGAGCGGATGGTGCAGTTGCTGCTGCGGATGTTGGCCACTTGCGGGGCGTAGGCCTTACGCGCCATCAGGGCGTAGCGGAGGTTCTCGGTCCGCAGGCGAAGCGTCTGCCCGCCGGCGCCGACGGCTTCCACCCAGATCGGTCGCCCCCACGGCGTCTGCTGGGTGACGCGGATGTCGGAAACGTTCTTGAGGACCTTGGCCTTGTCGCCCAGAGCGTCTACCAGGGCCAGATAGACCTGGCGTTTGGGGACGGTGACTTCCGGCCAGCGGTAGTAGTTCGACGCGCGGCAGTCGGAGCAGAACTGCCCGCCGCGCAGCGGTTCGATGGTTTCCCCGTCGCGCAGCACGTCGACGGGGTTCACCCGTCCGCCGCAGCAGGCGGAGTACTGCGCCAGGAAGATGCGCTCGTTGCCCTCCGGCCCGAACCCCAGCACCAGTCCGCGGGTATCGAGGGCGGCTTGGCGGCTCTTGTCGGTCTCGCCCGCGACGCCGGTGTACATCTGGGCGGACTGGTCGGCCCCGATATGGAACGCCTGCGCCGAGTTGCCCGTGACCACGTGGTAGAGGGCGAAGGTGCGTGCGGCCACGGCCAGGGCTTTATACGCCTCGATGTGCCAGTCGGTGTATAGCTCGCTGGCCAGCACGCCGGCGAGGTAGTTGTCCACGTCGATGTGGTTGATCACCATCAGGGCGTTGGAGCCCGCCGGCGCCAGACGCAGCGCGCCGCGGTAGGCCTTGCTCGCATAGCCGACGTGGGCGCGGTTGAACGTCTCCAGCGTCAGGTCCGGCCCCAGGAACAGCCGCTGCCCGACGCGCCAGGAATTGCCCTCGCGCTTCACCGTCGTCACTGGCATCGCCAAGGACGATTCGCCGATGACCGTGTCGCCGCAGAGCAGGCGGTAGGGCCCGGTGGTGAAGACGGCCGCCGATTCCGCCGAACGTCCGCTGATGCGCACGCGCAGGAGCGGGGCCTTGCCCGGGGGGATGGCGTCGCGGTCGGGGCGGATCTTGCGGCTGCAACTGCCCGCCCCGACGAGCAGCCCGAGGCATCCGGCGGTCAGGAGACACACGGCCACCGCTCGGCCGATGCGCTGCATGGGGGAAAGACCGCGGTAGCGGTCGAGGGCCCGGCGCACCCAGTCGCCCCGAGATGCGAGAAACGCTTTGAAGTCGAAGGCCGCCATGCCGGTCGTTGCTCCGCAACGAAAAACCAAATTCGAAATCCGAATATCGAAATCCGAAACAAACAGCAAGAAACAAACAACAAGAAACAAACAACAAGCAGAAACAAGGAGATCAAGGCCCAGAATATCAATCGGCAAAACGCAAAGCGAATAAACACTCAGCGCGGTTCAGTTCTCGTTTGTTTCTTTCGCCTTTTGTTGTTTGTTTCGGATTTCGATATTCGAATTTCGAATTTTCGGCTCAATCCGGTTCGCGCAGGGCCAGGCCGTATTCGCCGAGGCGCTGGCGGATTTCGTTGAGGCTGGTCTGACCGAAGTTTTCGCAGGCCAGCAGTTCCGCTTCGGTCTTGGCGGTCAGTTCGCCCAGGGTGGTGATGCCCAGGTTGTCCAGGGCTTTGCGGGCGCGCTTGGAGAAGGCGATCTGGGCCATCGGGGTGGCCAGCACGCCTTCGTTCTTGACGTTGGTCTTGGTGGCGGGGGCGGAGATGAGGCCGGACAGTTCGGCTTCTTCCAGCGCCTGCCCGAGGCGCAGGCCCTTGGCCCCGAGCATGCTCTTGATTTCGCGCAGCGACGTCTCGCCGAAGTTCTTGTAGCTCATCAGTTCGGCTTCGCTGGTGCGGATCAGGTCGCCCAGGGTTCGAATGTTCATTTTCTTGAGGCAGTTTCGGGCCCGCACCGACAGCTCGAAATCGGTCACCGGGATGTCGAGGATGGCATTGCGGTGGGCGATGCGCCGGGCCTGGTCCTCGTCGTAGTACATGTTCTTGGAGCTCTCGGCGTCCTTGAGGAACATGCGCGCCCGCGGGTGGTTGGGGTTGGTCATCAGGATGCGGCGCAGGCAACTGATCGAGTTGTCGTAGAGGCCCTGGTCTTCGTACAGCGTCGCCAGGTTCAACAGGGCGTTGGCGAACACCGGCGGGCGCTCGACGCACTGCTTGTACAGCGTCATGGCCTGCTCTTCCTCGCCGTGGAGGTCCCAGAAGAACGCCAGGCGGAACATCGCCGCGGTGTCGTTGGGGTTGATCTCCAGGGCGCGCTGGTAGTCGGCCAGTGCCTGCTCGTCGTTGCCGGCCAGTTCCTGCGTCAGGCCGCGCGTCACGAGGAAGCGGGGGTCCGAACCGGCGGTCTTGGCCAGCTTGCCCAGCAGCCCCTGTGCGGTTTCGAGATTGCCCGACAGGGCGTGCGTCTCGGCGATCTGGATGTCGACGCTGACCTGGTCGGCGCCCTTGTCGCGGGCGCGGGCGAACTCTTCCAAGGCCTTGTCGTAGCGGCGCAGGTGCTTGTAGCACAACGCCTGGAAGAAGCGGCGATCCTTGTTGTCAGCCGCGGCCGCCAGGGCCTCCAGCGCCGACTCGAATCGCCAGAGCATGTAGCGGGCGATGCCGATCTTCTGGGCGGCGGGGCCTTTGGGGTCGGGGTTCTCCGCTTCCAGCGTCGCCAGAATCTTCCGCACGCGGGCGGGGGCGTTGGACTCTTCCGTCAGCTTGACCAGGATCGCGTCATGATCTTCAAGCGTCCAATTCTCTTTCTGCACAACTGTATCCAGGCTCTCGCTGACCGTCTCGGGCATCGCAGGTCTCCTCAACGCCAAGTTTTAGTGGTAAGATGTCACCGGCTAAATGACGAATGGAGTATTATACCTTCGGCCCAAGGGCTTGCAATAGCAACTGTAGTGGCACAGGCTTTCCAGCCTGTGGGCCAAAGGTGGCACAGGCTTTCCAGCCTGTGGGTCACAGCCTGGAAAGGCTGTGCCACGAATAGGACGATGCAACACAAACCGGTACATCTGGTGATCAACCCGCACAGCGGCTACGGCGGCAGGAAGCTGCTGGTCAATAACCTGCGCCTGGCGATGCGGGCGGCGGGGATCCCGCTGGTCGAGCACCGCACGACCGGCCCGCACGACGCCACCGATTACGTGCGCAAGGTCGTCGACGACGCCGACTCGATCCTCGTCTGGGGCGGCGACGGCACGGTCAACGAAGTGGCCACCGCGCTGGCCGGCACCGACGTGCCCATGCTCGTCTGCCCGGCCGGCACGGAGAATCTGCTGGCCAATGAACTGGGGATGTCTGCCGACGCCGAGGCGATCCTGAACATCTACCGCGCCCGCATGATCGTCTCGTGCGACGTGGGCGTGGTCAACGACCGCAACTTCCTGCTGATCATCGGCGTGGGGTTCGACGGCGAGGTCGTGCGGCGCGTCTCTCAGGCCCGCACCGGGCACATCTCGCACCTGAGCTACTTCTGGCCGATCTGGCGGACGTTCTGGGAGCACGACTTCCCGCGCCTGCGCATCACGGCCGACGGCGAGCAGATCTTCGACGACTACGGTCTGGCGTTCATCGGCAATATCTCTCGTTACGCGGTGGGGCTGCGGATCTGCCGCAACGCCCACTTCGACGACGGGCTGCTGGACCTGGTGGTCTTCTCCTGCCACGAGCAGACGGCGCTGTTGCTGCACGCGGCCTGGACGATGCTGCGCCGCCACCCGCTCAAGGGCAACGCCCTGTACCGCCAGTTCCGCAAGCTGCACATCGAAACTGACCGTCGCGTGCTCTCGCAGGTCGACGGCGACGTCGGACCCGACAGCCCGCTGGACATCTCCGTCGGCACCGACCAGGTCAAGCTGATTGTCCCAGCGCCGGGAAGGCGCACGATCTGGCCTTGGAAGGGCGGCCACGTGGTATGACAAGCGCCCTTCACCGCAGAGGCCGCAGCCTTCGAGCCGTGAGCCTCAGGCCGAACGGAGACCGCGGAGGGCAGCGGAAGTGCGCTGACCTCTCCCGTCGCCGCAAGGCGACCCTGGAGTGCGGCGGCCGCGACGCCGCCCTGGATGTTTTTCCCTTTTTTGTGGCGGATTGAAAATGTCGAAAGTGTGCAATATCGGGCCGGTGGCGGTGGGGCAGGGCGAGCTCGTGCTGATCGCCGGGCCTTGCATGGCCGAGAGCCTGGAACTGTGCCTGAACGTCGCCGCGGCGATGCGCGACGCCTGCGCGGCCCTGGGCGTGGGGTACGTCTTCAAGGCCAGCTACGACAAGGCCAATCGCTCCAGCGCGGCGGGCTATCGCGGACCGGGCCTGGAGACCGGGCTGGCGTGGCTGGCCCGGGTCAAGAAGGACATCGGCGTGCCCGTGCTGACCGACGTGCATGAGATCGCCCAGGTGGCCCCGGCGGCCGCCATCGTCGACTGCCTGCAGATCCCCGCGTTCCTGTGCCGCCAGACCGACCTGCTGGTCGCGGCCGCCCAGGCGGGCAAGCCCGTCAACATCAAGAAGGGGCAGTTCATGGCCCCGTGGGATATGGCCGGGGCGGTCGAGAAGGTCCGCACGGCTGGCAACGACCAGGTGCTCATCACCGAGCGCGGCACGAGCTTCGGCTACAACCGCCTCATTACCGACTTCCGCGGCGTGTACGAGATGCGCCAGTGGGCCCCGGTGGTCTTCGACGCCACGCATTCGGTGCAGGAGCCCGGCGGGCTGGGCAACGCCTCGGGCGGCCGACGCGAGTTCGCCCCCGTCCTGGCCAAAGCCGCCATGGCCGCCGGCGCCGACGCGCTGTTCATCGAAACGCACCCCGACCCGTCCAAAGCCAAATCCGACGCCGCCAGCCAGATCGCCCTGGCCGACATGCCCGCCATCCTGGCAAGCTGCCTGAAGATCTTCCAAGCCGCCCGGGCCTGATCCCGACGTGCGGCGGCACCGCAGGTGCAGCCGCGCCACGAACGCTGCGTGCTCGGCAGTCAATCCCGTTCGGCGATGATGTCGGCCAAGATCGTGTCGGATGCGAAAAGGTATTCACGAGCGATGCGGATGCGGTCGTCGGTCACCACCAGGGCGCCTTGCGACGCGTAACGGGTAACGGCCTGGGGAAACGCCTCGACGGGATCGGTGCCGAACCGCTTTACCATGGCGGGGCGATTGACGCCATCGATCAGGCGCAGGCCCAGCATCAGCGTTTCGGCGTAGGCCGCTTTGCCGCTGAGGTGCTCGGCGGAAGCTGGGGGCTGTCGCCCGGCAGTCAGGGAGGCGATATAGGCATCCAGATCAGGGTTGTTGGTGCGGCGCGTGCCGGCGACGTAGCTGGCGGCGGCTGGACCGATCCCCACGTATGGGCGGTTGTGCCAGTACGTCAGGTTGTGGCGGCAGCGGCGACCGGGGCGGGCGAAGTTGGAGATCTCGTAGTGTTCGAGGCCGCCGTCGCGCAGGGCGGCGATGGCGGCGCAGTAGCAGTCCTTCTGCGTCTGCTCGTCGGCGGGCTGCAGGCGTCCGGCGGCGACGTCGGCGGCCAGAGGCGTGCCGTCCTCGACGCTCAGGGCGTAGCAACTCATGTGCGAGGGTCGCAGTGCCATCGCGGCCGTCAATGATTGCTGCCACGAGGCGAGGGTCTGGCCGGGGATGCCGTATATCAGGTCGAGGCTGATGTTGTCGATACCGGCGCGGCGGACGGTCTCGACGGCGCGGGCGACATCGGCGGCTTTGTGCGGCCGCCCCAGCGTGGCCAGTTCCCCGTCATGCAGCGATTGTGCGCCGATCGAGACGCGGTTGACGCCGGCGGCTTCGATGACGCTCGCGACGGCAGAGTCGAGGCTGCAGGGATTGGCTTCGAGGGAGAACTCGCAATCGCGCGCGGCCAGAGCGGTCAGCGGAGCCAGCAGCTTTTCCAGCGCGGCCGGGCCCAGGGCGGTGGGCGTTCCGCCGCCGACGAAGATGCTGTCGGCGGGTGCGGACAGCTCGGCGCGTCGCATTTCCAGCTCTATCCCGGCGGCTCGGACAAATGTGGCGAATCGGGACGCGTCGGCCGTGACGGAGTAGAAGTCGCAGTATCGGCACTTGCGCAGGCAGAAGGGCACGTGGAGGTATAGGGCCTTAACCGTATCCGGCGAAATCGCGTCACCTTTTTTCTTGCAGGCCATGCGTAAGATCATAAAATAAATGGGCAGTTATTCCTAGGCAGCCGGCAAACGTGGCTACCCCAACCATCGAGGCGGTTATGGACGTAACACTGGTAATGTTCAAAGGCGATGGGCAGCGTAAGGACTTTCCTCTGACGGGGCAGTCGGTCACGATTGGCCGCTCTGAAGACTGCGACTTGCGGATTCCGCTGCTGAGCGTGTCGCGCCATCACTGCCAACTGGTTCTCAACGGCGACACGATCGCCGCCAAGGACCTGGGCTCTTCCAACGGCACGTACGTCAACAACCGCCGCATCAGCGGCGAGGTGTCTCTGCAGGCTGGCGACCGAGTCGTCGTCGGGCCCATCGTCTTCACCGTCCAGCTCGACGGCGAGCCCCAGGAAATCCAGCCCGTCAAGACCAAGGGCCAGAAGATGGCCGAGCAAGGCCAAGCCGCCCAGGAAGTCGTCGACGTTGACGCCGATGTCACCGCCCGAGGCGGGGCCTCCGATGCGGACATGCTGGGCGGTCTCGCCGGCGGCGAAGATAACGAGGTCGTCATCGAAGAAGAAGACGCCGTCGAACTCGACCCCATCGCCGCCCTGGAAGCCCTCGCCAGCGAACGCGACAAAGACAAAAAGAAGTAATCACGGGCTGGTTGCTCATGTATTAAGCCGCTGAGGTCGCAGAGGTCGCTGAGGCTGAAAGAAGATAAAAAACTTCTTTCCTCAGCGACCTCAGCGACCTCAGCGGCTATTTAATTATGTGCTCTTTCAGAAAGGAACGTTCATGCTCAAAGGTATCTCTCCGCTGCTGAGTCCGGAACTGCTAGCCGTGCTGGCCAGCATGGGTCACGGCGACGAGATCGTATTGGCCGACGCGCACTTTCCCGGACACACGATGTGCAATAACGTCGTCCGGGCGGATGGGCTCAAGATCGCGGATCTGCTTGACGCGATTTTGCCGCTGTTCGAACTCGACGCGTACGTTGACGCGCCGCTGGTCATGATGGCGGCCGTTAAGGGCGACACGCTCGACGCCTCCGTCGAGAAGGCCTATCGCGCCGCCGTCGACCGCCACGCGCCGCAGACGCCGCCGATCAAGCGGATCGACCGCTTCGCTTTCTACGACCAGGCCCGCGAAGCCTTCGCCGTCGTCATGACCGGCGAGATGGCAAAGTACGGCAACATCATTCTCAAGAAAGGCGTCACCCCCTGCTGACGCGTTTGGGATTTGAAATCTGTGATTTGAGATTTCAAGCCCCGGAGGGGCGAAGATGTATTGGCTCGGCGTTGATCATGGCGACGTGCGCATAGGCTTGGCTGGCGGTGACGCCGGCAGGGGGATCGCCTCGCCGCTGAAGGTCATCCCCGCCCAGCCGCCCGAGGCCGTGGCGCCGGCGATCATCAAGCTTGCTCAAGAATACAACGCCGGCGGGATCGTCGTCGGACTGCCGCTGAACATGGACGATAGCGAAGGCCCCCAGGCCAAGCTCGCGCGGGACTTCGCCCTGATGCTCCAGCAGGCCACCGGCCTGGACGTGCGACTCTGGGACGAACGCCTGAGCAGCTTCGCAGCCGACAAGACTCTCGCCGGGCATATGACCCGCGGCAAGCGCCGGGCGATCCAGGACGCCATCGCCGCCGCGGAGATTCTCCAGGACTTCTTCGCCTGCGACGGACCGGACGCAGCGCCGCGCCCGTGAAGAAGCCGCTTGCGCGTTTAAAAACTGCTAAGCCGCAAGCGGCAAAAGCGGGGACGGGTGGCATGTCGACGTGCGTTGTTGTTTGACTCGCTAGCGGTTGCGATTCACCAAGTAATCAGTTAACCAGTTAACCTATTGACCAGTCACCAATCAACCGACCTGACAGTGCCCATTTTCTCAGGTGTACTTCTTGCCGTACTTTTCTTCCAGCAGAGCGACGAGTTCCTTGAGGCGCTGCGAGTCGGACTTGTTGCACACCAGCGTCGCGTCGCCTGAGTGGACGATGATGCAGTCGTCCATCCCGACCACGGCCAGCAGGTGGCCGTTCTCGCTGACGATGATGTTGCGGCCGCTGTCGATCACTGCGGCATTTTTCGCGACGATCACGTTGCCGCTCTCGTCATTCTCGACCACGTCGGACAGGGCGGGCCAACTGCCGATGTCGAGCCACTCGGCGGTGAGCTCGACCATCAGCACGCGCGGGGCCTTTTCCATCACCGCGTAGTCGATGCTGATCTTCTGCAGCGAGGGATAGATCTTCGCCAGCAGCGGCGCCACGTCCTGGCCGTCGGCGGCGGCCTGGCGGATCGGGTCCAGCGCGGCAATGGTTTCGGGCAGGAACTGCTTGAGCGACTGCAGGATGGTCTGGATCTTCCAGACGAACATGCCGCTGTTCCAGTAGTACTTGCCCGACTCGACGTACTTGCGGGCGTCCTGGTGGCTGGGCTTTTCCTTGAAGCCTGAAACCTCCTGCAGTCCGGCGCCGTATTCTTCCTGGCAGTGGATGTACCCCAGGCCGGTGTGCGGCCACGTCGGGCGGATGCCCAGCGTCACCAGAGCGTCGGCGTGTTCGGTGGCGGCCTCGATGGCGCGTTCGACGCAGCGTGCAAACTCCCGTTGGGGTCGGATGACGTGGTCGGCGGTGAAGACGGCCATGACGGCCTCGGCGTCGCGGGCGGCCAGGAGTTGGGCGCCCAGGGCGATGGCGGCGGCGGTGTCACGGCCTTCCGGTTCGCCGACGATGTTTTGCGGCGGCAGTTCGGGCAGGGCGTCGGCGACCTGTCGTGCGTACTCGGCGTTGGTGATGACGAGGATGTTCTCGGGGGGGAAGAGTCCCTTGAGGCGTTCGACGGCGATGGTCAGCAGCGTCTTGCCCTCAATCAGGGGCAGGAGCTGCTTGGGGCGGTTCAACCGGCTCAAAGGCCAGAGGCGTTTGCCGGCGCCGCCGGCCAGGATCACGGCATACCTCATCGATGCTTCCTCAATTCATTGGTCCAGCGTATGAACAATAATAGCGCTAACCTTCTATCGGACGCACAGACCGATTTGGTGAAGTCTTCAACCTATCCCAAAGGGCGCCAGCAGTTTCGCCAGCTCCGGGCGCAGCTTTTCCGACAGCGGCGTCATCGGCAGGCGCAATTCGTTCCGGATCATGCCAGCCATTGCCATCGCCGCCTTGATCGGGATGGGATTGGTCTCCATGAAGATCCCGCGAAACAGCGGAAAGAGCTTGAGGTGCTGCGCGGCGGCGCCGGCCATGTCGCCGGCAAGCATCAGGTCGCAGAGCTTGCGCACTTCGGCGGGCAGCAGGTTGGCCAGCACGCTGATGACGCCCCGCCCGCCGACCGAGCCGATGGGCAGCGTCAGGGAGTCGTCGCCGCTGAGGATGGTGATGTCGCACTCGGCGGCGATGGCGCTGGCCATGTCGAGCTTGCCGGTGGCTTCCTTGACGGCCACCACCTGCGGAATCTCGCGGTACATGCGCACGACGGTCTCGGCGGACAGCTCGATGCCGGCGCGCCCCGGGATGTTATACAGCACGATGGGCAGGTCGATCTCAGCCAATCGCTTGACGTGCTCGATCATGCCGCCCTGGGTGGGCTTGTTGTAGTAGGGGTTGACGATCAGGCAGGCGTCGGCCCCGGCCTTCTTGGCGTGAGCGGTCAGTTCGAGGGCCTCGGCGGTGGAGTTGCTGCCCGTGCCGGCGATGACCGGCACGCGCCCTGCAGTGCGTTCGACGGTGAACTCGATCACCCGGTCGTGCTCGGCGTAGTTGAGCGTGGGCGATTCGCCCGTGGTGCCGCAGGGCACGAGCCCCTGCGTGCCGCCGGCAATCTGCGCATCAATGATCCTGCCCAGCGCCGCGTAGTCGACCTCGCCGCCGGCAAAGGGCGTCACTAACGCCGTCATCGATCCTTCAAGTTTCATCCGCGCCATGATCCAATCCTCTACCCCACTGCCAATTCCGGACGCATACTACCACAGCCCTCGCCGTGCGGGCAATTGCCCCGCAAATTTCGTTCCGTGAATTCCTGTGACGATTTGCTCAGAAATCATATCAGCCGCCGAGGTCGCTGAGGGGGAATCTGTTTCATCTTCCGACATTCTCAGCGTCCTGGCCGACCTGCGGCGGCTCATCGATCGACGGCGGTTGCGAGCAAGCTGTTGGAAATGGAGGAAAGGTTCTGTTACCATCCTGCCTCGTTTTACGGAAAGGAACGGCCGATGGCTGCACACAAAGTTGCGTTGATCATGGGGGATGGCGTGGGGCCCGAACTGGCCGAGGCGGCGCGGAAGTGCGTCGACGCGGCGCTGGTCTGCACCAGCGGCGCCGGCTCGATCGCCTGGACCGTCTGTCAGGCGGGAGTCGATATCATGGCCACCGCCGGCACGCCCATGCCGGCCGAAACCATCGAAGCGGTCCGCGCCAGCGATGCGACGCTCAAGGCCCCGATCACCACGCCCATCGGCACGGGCTTCCGCTCCGTCAACGTGCTGCTGCGCCAGACGCTGGATCTCTACGCCTGCGTTCGCCCGTGCAAGAGCTACAAGGGCGTCCGCAGCCGCTATGAAAATATCGATCTGGTGATCGTGCGCGAGAACTGCGAAGACCTGTACGCCGGCGTCGAGTTCGAGCGCGGGCTGCCCGCTACCGCCGAGCTGATCGACCAGATCAACCGCTTGGCGACCGACCGAAAGATCAAAACCGGCAAGGATAGCACCGGCATCTCGATCAAGCCCATCAGCGTCGAGAACACGCGGCGGATCGTGAAATATGCCTTTGATTACGCCCGCGCCAACGGCCGCAAGAAGGTCACCGCCATCCACAAGGCCAACATCATGAAGTACACCGACGGGCTGTTCAAAGCCGTCGCCGAAGAAGTGGCCGCCGGATACAGCGACGTGCAGTTCGATCAGTGCCTCGTCGACAACATGTGCATGCAGCTCGTGCAGAAGCCCGAGCTCTACGACGTGCTCGTGCTGCCGAACCTCTACGGCGACATCCTCTCGGACCTGTGCGCGGGCCTGGTGGGCGGCCTGGGCGTGGCGCCCGGGGCCAACATTGGCACGACCAGCGCGGTTTTCGAGGCCACCCACGGCTCGGCCCCCAAGTACAAGGGGCTCAACAAGGTCAACCCTACGGCCCTGATCCTCTCGGGCATGCTGATGCTGCGGCACCTGGGCGAAAAGGCCGCCGCCGAGCGGCTGGAGAAAGCCACCGCCGCCGTCATCGCCGAGGGCAAGAGCGTCACCTACGACATGAAGCCCCAGCGCACTGACCCGACCGCCGTGGGCACCAGCGAAATGGCAGACGCCATCGTCGCGGCGATGAAGTAAGCTCATAGTGACGCCGTGAAGCGTTTCCGGAGTGTTTTGCCGCTTGCGGCTTCGTGGTTTCTTTGCTTTCAGAACAACCGCGAAGCCGCAAGCGGCAAGAGTGTGCATCCAATCCCGTCCTGGTGTATAATGCATCCCGACGAGGATCGATCGTGGCAAAGAACAACAGCAAGTTGAACGATTTCGCCTCGCAGGCAGACGCGCCCGCCCCCGGTTTCTTCGCCGAGTTCCTGGACTTCCTCCTGCACAACAAGAAATGGTGGTTGGCGCCGATCATCATCGTCCTGCTGCTGGTGGCGCTGCTGATCGTCATCAGCGGCTCATCCGCCGTTGCGCCGTTCATCTATACGCTGTTCTAAAAGAAGCTGTCAGCTCTCAGCTATCAGTGGATAATGTGGCGTGAGCAGTCGCATGCAAACTAACCGCATCAGCATGGGAAAAGCCAACTGCTTTCGTGGCTGTGGAGACAGAAAACCTCTGCGGGCCTGAAGGCAGGATTGACTGTATTGATACTGGCGATCTCAATCCCGGCCCTGCTCTTCAGCGGGTTCTTTTGGCTGCTCTCCCACATGCCGCCTTAAGTAGCGACCCACGGTCCAAATTGGATGACAGCCGTATATGTGGCTGAAAGCGGATAGCTAAATCTATTCTTTGAACGCCAGCGCGCCTGTAGGGCAGGCTTCTATGCAGGCTTGGGCGGCATTGGTGAAGGCGTCGCTGAGGGGCTTGTCGAAGGGGACGGCGATTTCCACGTTGAACCCGCGGCCGGTGATGCTCAGGCCCAGCGGTTCGCCGTCTTGCTGGCAGATCGCTACGCACAGGCCGCACTTGATGCACTTGCCGGCTTCGTAGATCACATCGGCGTGGCGCAGGTCCTGCGCGAACGGCGGGCGGGGCAGGTGGTAGCGGTTGACTGCGGCGTCGAGGGCGTCGGACCAGTCGCGCAGGCGGCAGTTGTCGGCCTTGCGGCAGTCGCAGTGCATGCAGCGGGCGGCTTCGGCGGCGGCCTGCTCGTCGGTCAGAACGCTGCGGTCGCCGGTGTCGGTCCATCGTCTGGCGGGGCTGACCGCATGCATGAACACCTTTACGTCGTCTTCGGTCGGGCGGCCCATCCGGGTCGAGAACGGTTTGTCCAGGCCGGTAACGTCGCGTCCGTTGAGGAACTGATCCACGCGCGAGGCGGCGTCTTTTCCGTCGGCAGCGGCCCTCAGAGCGGACATGCCGGGTCGGTGGGCGGCCCCGGCTCGGAAGATGTTGGGCGCCGCGGCATTGTCGCTGAAGGACTCGCCCGCGGCCACAACAACGGCGTCATACTCACGGGCCAGTTCCGCCAGAGGCCGCTGGGAACCGATCGCCGTCTTCATCTCGAAGACCACGCCCATCTTTGCGATGACGCCGATCTCCTTGGCCGCCACGTGCGGATGCAGCAGATCCTCCGGCACGCCGCGCAGCTTGCCGCCGGGCCAATCGCCGCGATCGAAGAGCGTGCATGCGTGTCCGGACCGCTGCAGAAAGTATGCCGCCGACAGGCCGGCCACGCCGGCGCCGATGACGGCCACTCGTTTGCCCGTCGCGGCCGCGCATTGCGGGACGCGCGGACCGGCGGCGAGGTTCGCGTCGGCCACGTGGCGTTCGATGGCGCCGATGGCGACGGCGGCATCTTGGTACATGCGGCGGCATGCTTTTTCGGCCGGTTCGTCCTCGATGCGGGTCAGGATGGCCGGCAGGGCTACTTCGGCGGTGAGCGTCTTGATGGCGGCGTTCATGTCGCCGGCCATCACCTGTCGCAGCAGTTGCGGGATGTGTACGCGGTGGGCGCTGGCGAGCTGGCACGGGGCCAGGCAGTCGCCCAGGTGCTCGGCCAGCAGCAGTTCCAGGGCTGTGCGGCGCGCCTCGATCACCTCGCTCGTCTGACTCTGCACGCGCATGCCTTCAGCGGCCGGCGTCGCACACGAGGGCAGCATCCGCGACATCCCCTCGACCTTCACCAGACAGACCATGCACGACGTCTGCGGCGTGCAGCCGCCCCAGTGGCACAGCGTGGGAATCTCGATCCCGAGCGCCCGGGCCGCATCAAGCACCGTCGCGCCCTCGTCGACTGAGACTTCCTGGTTGTCGATAGTCAGCGTAATCATGCTATTCATGCACCCATCCACTCATCCATCCATCCATCCATCCATCCAATATCATGTTGCAGGCCCATGGCGACTCGCTTCCCGTGTCGCCATGCCACCCCTCTCTCTTTCATTTCTCTGCGTCCTCTGCGTCCTCTGCGGTTAACGGATTTCAACAGCGCCGACGGGGCAGACGCCCTTGCACGTGCCGCAGCGGATGCACTTCTGCTTGTCGATCTCGTGGCGGCGGTACGGGTGCGCCTCGATGGCGCCCACCGGACAGTGCTGGGCGCAGCGCGTGCAGCCGATGCACTTGTCGTTGATCGCGTAGGCGATCAGCGCCTTGCACACGCCGGCGGGGCAGCGGCCGGCCACGTGGGCTTCGTACTCATGGCGGAAGTACCGCAGCGTCGTCAGCACCGGGTTGGGGGCGGTGCCGCCCAGGGCGCAGAGGCTGCCGGCTTTGACCTGGTGTGCCAGTTCTTCCAGGCGTGCCAGGTCGGCGGCGACGGCGCGGCCTTGACAGAGGCCTTCGAGAATATCCAGCATCGCCCGCGTGCCGACGCGGCAGAACGTACACTTGCCGCATGATTCGTGCTGCGTGAAGTCCAGGAAGAACCGCGCGATGTCGACCATGCAGTCTTCGTCGTCGAGCACGACCAGGCCGCCCGAGCCCATGATGGCCCCGGCGTGCGTCAGGGCCTCGAAGTCGATGGGCGTGTCGAGGTGTTCGGCGGGCAGGCAGCCGCCGCTGGGCCCGCCGATCTGCACGGCCTTGAGCGTGCGCCCCGGCAGCACGCCGCCGCCGATCTCGTTGACGATCTGGCCGATGGTCGCGCCCATGGGCACTTCGATGAGTCCGCCGCGGGCAACCTTGCCCGCCAGGGCGAAGACCTTGGTGCCCTTGCTGGCGTCGGTGCCGATGGCGGCGAACGCCTCGGCGCCGTTGCGGATGATCCAGGGCACCAGGGCCATGGTCTCAACGTTGTTGACCAGCGTCGGGCGCCCGTGCAGGCCCTGGCGGCTGGGATAGGGCGGGCGGAGGCGCGGCATGCCGCGGCGGCCTTCCAGCGAGGCGATCAGGGCGGTCTCCTCGCCGCAGACGAACGCTCCGCCGCCTTCGACGATGCGCAGGTCCAGCGAGAAGTCGCCGGCGAAAATGTTCTTGCCCAGCAGGCCGCGCCGGCGACATGTATCAATCGCGTGCGAAAGACGCATCACCGCAAGCGGGTATTCGTGACGGATGTAAAAAATGCCTTCCGCAGCGCCCACGGCGCGGGCGGCGATCATTGCGCCCTCAATGATCCGATAGGGGCTGCTCTCCAGCAGCATGCGGTCCATGAAGGCGCCCGGGTCGCCCTCGTCGCAATTGCAGACGAGGTATCGCGGGCCGTCGCCTGACGCAACGGCCGCCCACTTGCGACCGGTCGGGAAGCCCGCCCCGCCGCGACCGCGCAGACCGCTGCGAGCGATCGTATCGACGATCTGCGCCGGCGATAGTTGGCCCAGGCATCGCTTCAGCGCGTCGAACCCGCCGGTGCTGAGGTATTCATCGAGATCCAGCGGGTCGACCTGCCCGCCGTGCTCGGTGGCCAGATGCATCTGAGGGCCCAGGAAGTCCGACACTTGGGCGTCGCGGGCGTTGAGCGAGTAGCGCGTCAGCGGACGGGCCGCCTCGTCGGTAAGGAGGCGATCGAGCATCGCCGTCGCGGCGGTGCGCAGGCGATTGGCCGCCCCGTGCGGAGCGAAGTGCCTCAGCACGATCGCCGCGGCGTCCTCGGGTTGCACGCAGGCGTAGAGGGCGGCGGGCTTTCCCTGGCGGACAATCTCCAACAGCGGGGTCTGGTGGCACATGCCCACGCACCCGACGCGTTTAACTGCCGCCGCGGCGCCCGAGCCGGCGACGGCGTCTTCGACAGCCGCCAGCACCTTGGCGCTGCCGCGGGCCTGGCAGCACGAACCCATGCCGATGCGCACCTCGCCTCGCGGCGCTGCGCCCTTGCCCCGCCGGGGCGATGGCGCCGGCTGATCGGCCTGGCTGAGAAAATCGCCCAGCATCGCCGCCACCGTCTCGGGACTCTGATGGCCGTAGATCACGTCGTCGATCTTCACCACCGGCGCCAGCGTGCAGCAGCCCAGGCACGAGACCTTGTCCAGCGTGAAGAGGCCTTGCGGATCGGTGTCGCTGCCGTCGGCGATGCCCAGAATCTTGCGCAGCGCCTCGGTTACCAGGCCCGCTCCCTTGATGTGGCAGGCGGTCCCGTGGCAGACGGCAATGGTGTGCCGCCCGGCCTCCTGATGACGGAACCGCTTGTAGAAGGTGGACACGCCCGCGACATCCGCGGCCGTGATCTCCGTCTGCTCGACGAGATATTCCATCGCCGCCGAAGGCAGATAGCGATAGCGATCCTGCAACTCCTGCAGAATAGGGATAAGCGCCTCGCGCTGCCGCCCGTGGCGTACGATCAAGTCATTAACGTATTTCACATCCGACTCGGTCATCAATTCTCGTTCTTGTCTGGGTCAATTCTTTCCCACCGCCAGCAAATGCTTCTGGGTGCGGATAAACATTCGCCCACCGACGAAGGCCGGGCAGGTCTGGCAGGGCTCGCCGAGATCGGCTTTTTCAACCGGTCGGTATTCGTCCGCCTGCGCCAGCATGTGTACCACGCCTTTTTCGGTGATCACGTACAGCAGTCCGCCGGCAAGCGTCGGCGAGGCGATGCACTTTTCGCCCAGGTTGTGTTCCCACAGCTTCCGGCCGTCGGCCATGCTCAGGCACGTCAGCATGCCTTCGGTCGTCAACAGGTAGGCCCGCTTGGCGTCGGCGACGGGGCTGCAGATGTTCGGCAGGTGGTGGGCTTCGTCGTACTTCCAGGTGATCCTGGAAGCCGTCACGTCGCCCTGCCCGTCAGGGCGTATCGCCGCGAGCATGCTGCTTTCGTTGGCAGCCAGCACGAGCCCGCCGGCGAAGGCGGCCGAGGGTCCGCCGTCGCCCTCGAGACATTTGACTCGCCACAGCTCTGTGCCGGTGGCGGGCTGGTACGCGATCACCCACGGGTTCGAGCACGTGATAAGCTGATCACCCGCATTCGTCGCGATCACAATCGGCGACGTCCACGACTGCCCGACGCCGCGCGGGCGACGGTACGCCTGCCGACCGGTGGCGATATCGAAGGCCAACAGCGAACTGCGACCGTCGCTCTCGCCGCCTTGGTCGTATTGAACCAGCACGAGGTTTCGGTACATCGCCAGCGAACTGGCGTGGCCGTACCCGTTCCGCGGCGTGCCGAGATTAACTGCCCAGGCGGGCTTGCCCTCGACGCTGTAGCAGACGAGGTCGCCGTTGGGGAAGACCGCGACAACAAACTTTCCGTCTGTCACCGGGGTGGGGGCGGCCCAGCCGGTGTCTTCGAGAATTTCCGTCGGCGGGGGCTCGCGTCCAGGGATCTCGCCGACGGTCCCGACCCACAGCATCCGCCCATCGTCGGCGGCGATGCAATACACCTCGCGTTTGTCGGCCGTGCCGCCGGTCAGGAAGACGCGGTCGCCCCAGGCCACGGGCGAGCTGTGCCCGGGCAGAGGCAGGGGCGTTTTCCACAGCACGCCTTTGCCGCTGCGGGCGTCGAAGCTCGTTGATGAACCGGCGGCGGGACCGATGCCCGATCCGTCGAACCCGCGAAAGGCGGGCCAATTAGCTGCAAGCTCGGCTGGGGCAGGCCACGTCGGGGCTGGCGGCGCCGGCGGGGCGGTGGTCCATCCCGCCAGCACGGCTGCCCCGGCCAGCATCAGCGTGCAACCGGCCAGGGCCCAGCGTCCCAATGACGAGCGAGGCGCCGGTGGCGGGGCGTGTGCGGCCGGGTGGGGCAGGCGCCGCCGGCAGAGCACCACCAATCGCGTAGAGGCCACAAAGAGGGCGACGGTCGCTGCAAGGACCCACAGCCCACGCGTCTGCATGTCTCGCCGGGTGAAGTAATCCTGGCGGAGTCGGCTGTCCAGATCGCTAAGCTGGCGGCGGAGCGAGACGTCCTTTGGCGCGACGGCCAACTGCGTTTTGATCTGCGTCATCTGGGGGCTGTCGAGCGGGTCGGCCAGTCGCAGATACGCGTGATTGACCGCCAGCAGCACCGCAACGAGCGCGGCCATAGCCGCCGCGATCATCGCCGAGAGGGTCGCGGCGCGCAGCCAGAGCCTGGCCGCTCCGGGGTGCCAGAGTGTGCGGGGGTCGGTCATGTCGCGGCGCCTCCCAGCGCCGTCTCGGCAGCGCCGCGCCCGACAGGGCAGTACTTCAGGCAGCGTCCGCACGCGAGGCACAGTGCCTTGTCGGCTTCATAGGTGGTGCGGGTTGTGCGGCGACAGAGGCTCACGAGCTTGCCGCCGACAGTCAACCCCATGAACGCGCCCAGGAGCGTCGAGCCCAGCAGGAACTTTTCCCGCAGAGCGGCGGCGTCTTTTTGCAGGTCCTTGACCGGGCGTGCAGTCGCCCGGAAGGCGTCGCTGGCTTCGGTCGTGCCGGCCGCGGCGCCGGAGGCCTCGGCGTCAAGCTGTTCGGCCAGGCGCACGGTGGCATCGAGACGCGCCAGCGTTGGGGCCAATAGCTTACCGCCCCAGGCGCCGGCGGCGACGAGCACGGGCAGCAGCACGAGCGTGGCTGCCAGCGCGCCGCGGCCCTGATGTCGCGGGACGGGGCGACCGCTGTTGGGCGTTTGGATTGCCCCGACGGGGCAAGCGTCTTCGCACAGGCGGCAGTTGACGCATTGCGTAGGAGCGATCTTCACGCGGCGCTGGCTGAATCGCGACGCCCAACTCAGCATCAACCCATAGGGGCAAAGCCAGCGGCAGTACGGGCGGGCGATGATCGTGCCGATGGCCAGAAGCGACAGGCCCGCGATGACGATCGTCAGGGGCCCGGCCAGGCGGAACAGACCCAGGAACGGGTCGTATTCGCAGATCAGGTACGCGCTGCCGGTGGCGGCCGCCAGCACCGCAAGGCCCAGGTACGCGTAGGGCAGCAGGCGCAGCGAGCCATCGAGCCACGAGGGGACGCGAAGCGGATGGATTACCACCAGGTCCTGGATGGCGCCCAGGGGGCACACGCCGGCGCAGAAGGCGCGTCCGACGAAGATCGCCACGATCAGCGGCAGCAGGAAGACGACCACGACCAGCACGGGCAGGACCGCCCCCCCGCCCAGCGCTTGTGCGACGTTCTGCACCGCTCCGACGGGGCAGAGGCACCCGCCGTAAAACCAGCCGAAATACCCCAGCGACACGATCGCCAGCACGACGATCGCGACGCGGCTGCGCAGGACGTGAACGAACAGCGCCGCCAATGCCAGTGCGACCGCCAAGGCGCCGATGTAGACCATGTCTGCCACCACGCTGCGCGGCGCGGGGGTAGTGGTTGTGGGCAGAACGTGGTTGGTGAACTCCGGCGGCGGGAACCGCTCGGCGCCCAGCGCCGCAGCCGTAAGGACCAGCACCAACGCAATCGTCGGCAGCGAACGCTTCACTGGGGCGACTCCTTTGCGTTCTCGGAGCGATCCTTGAGCAGGTACGGGTGTGCGGCGCTGACGCGGCGGTAGGCGCCGGCCGGGCAGGCGGCGGCGATGGCGCACTGGTTGCAGTTGAGGCACAGGTCGTGGCGCACCTGCATGAACAGCGACCCGTTGCCGAAGGCCGCGCAACCCTTGACGCACTTGCCGCAGCCGATGCAGAGCTTCTCGTCGATGATGTACTCGTAATAAGGATCTTCGATGTAGCTGCGCTGGATGGCCCCGGTGGGGCAGAGCTGGTTTTCGGCGGCCGTGGTGAGATCGTACGGATCGGGCGGGAAGTACCCGGTGCATAGTTCGCAGTAGCCGCACATCGCGTAGGCGTGTACGCACTTGACGGCAGAGGGCGTCAGCACGCAGGCAGTGGCGCACCGCCCGCACTGGATGCACTTGTGTGGGTCGAGCTGCCAGACCTCGCGCTGGGCCGTGGTCGATGCGGCGGCCGGGCCGCCGGCCCAACGCCCGATCGACGCCACGGCCGCCCCCAGCCCGACGGCGCCGGCGATGCGCACGATCATGCCCAGCGCGCCGCGGCGGGTGGGCTGCCTTCCGGAAGGGGCACTCACGGTTTCACCCCCGCCTGCTTGGCCGACATCGCTGCCGGCAGAGCGCAGGTCTGAAATGCGCCGCAGCCGCGGCAGAGACCGCGGCTGGTGCATGACTGATTTTTCAACGGACCTTCGCCGCCTTTGCGAAGGAGGCTCAGTGCCGCGCCACCGGCGGCCAAGCCCGCCGCCGCGGCGACTCGGGCGAGTATCCCGAAGAACCCGCGGCGCGTGACGTTCGGGGACACGCTCAACGGAGTTGTGCGTGGCACCCCGTCGCGTAGCAAGGGCGTCTCGCCCGTGAGTGGCATGGGCGTCTCGCCCATGCTCTTGCTTTGTGGCATGGGCGTCTCGCCCATGCTCCCCGAACCTTTGTGGTTGTTATCAGCCATGCTTTGCCTCCGCAGGCTTTGGCACAAAGACGCGCACTTGTCGTGTGCATGGATCAAGCACGTAGAGCGTATCGTCGGGCGCTGCCGCGACGGACAGGCCGCCGTACGTGCATCCGCCCGTGCCGGCCGCACAGATCGTGTCGTGCTCGGCAAATTGATCAGGCCCGGCCACGACGCCCTGGAACTTGCCCTCGGCGTCGTAGACCTTGATGCGCGTGATGCCCTTCTCGACGGTCACGAAGCGCCCGCCGCTGATCATCGCCAAGGCGATCGGATTGCAGCAGCCGCAGAACTTGTCGATGGCGGTGCCATGCATTCCCCAAGACAGTTCGAAGCGTCCGTCGAAGGTGTACGCCTCGACACGGTGCTTGCCCGGGTTGGACACGCGCAGCAGCCCGTCCGACGTCACGGCCAGCGGCATGTACGGGCTGGGCACGACAAGCCCCTCGCAGCCTTTGGCCGCATCCTTGCGGCCGATCTCGTTGATCAGCTTGCCCGCGCGGTCATATCGCAGCACGACGCGGTTGCCCGCGTCGGCGACAAAGACGTTGTCGCCACTGACGGCGATGGCGGCGAAGCGGGCCTTGTCGCCGCGGCTGGGCCAGGGTTTCTGCCATTTCGACAAATCCGTGAGGACGGCGATGCGATCCTTGAACCCCAAGAAAAGCGTCTTTTCGCTCTCAGCCGCGCACATCGGCGCACCCGGCGGGCAATTGATCTCGTAAGGCTGGTCGCCGTAAAGGGAGTACGGAAGGCGGATGATCTGGTCGCCGACGACATAGACGCCCCCGGATCCTCCTATCGCGATACCGCGCGGCTCCTTCAGCTTCGTGGCAATCCCTCTTGTGACCTCCTCTCTATACAGAATGGGCGCGCCTTGAGTTCCCTGGTAGGGCGAGAGGTCGTAGCGGTGCTCGGCGGGGGGCTGGTCCTTATTGGCGACGTAGCGGTAGACGGAGTATCCCGCCGCGCCGGCGGCCACGGCGCCCGCGGCCCCGAGCAGCAACTCGCGGCGCGTCTTTTTGCCGTCTTTGTTTTCGTCAGCCATCAAGAACCTCGCATTCCGGGGTGCCATGGCGGCCGTTTCTCTGCCACCATGTCCCTCATCGTCATCCGCAAGCATGGCGGCTGGACAACGGCCGCCATGGCACCCGAGCCACACTACTCAGCCACGCTCAGGCACACGATGCGGGTCAGGTCGCGGGCGATCAATCGCCCGCCCGCCAGCGCCAGCGGACCCCAGCAGTCGTGGCCGCTGAGCACCTTTGCGCGGGCAAGCTGCTCGTAGCCCGAGGGCGTAGCCCGGGCCATCGTGAGGGTTCCATCATCATCCAAGGCATAGATCAGCCCCTGTGAAATCAGCAGCGGGCCCAGGCCGAAGCGATTGGCCGGGCCGGAGTTCCAGAGGAGGTTTCCACTCTTGTCGATGCACGCCAGTTCCCCGTCGGGGCGGATGGCGTAGATGTAGCCCTCGTAGAAGACCGGCGTCTGCTGCGTGGCGCCGAAGACCTCGGCTGGCTTGGCCCAGAGCTTCCTCGCGATGACGCGGCCGTCCTTCTCTTCGATCTGCATCATCATGCATCCGGCGTTGTACCCGCCGGCCAGGAAGATCTTGCCCTCGCCGACGTCCACCGGGGTGGGGATGTTGGCGATCTTAATGCGCCACTCGGTGCTGGTAAAGGCGATGGTCCCGTCGTCAGCCCAGAGGCCGGCGATGCCCTTGTCGGCACAGTAGAGGTACATCCGCCGTCCGCCCACTTCCAGCGGGGTGACTGAGGAGTGCGTCATCTTCCAGCCCTGCGGATTGGGGGCCTTCCACTTGACGGCCCCGGTCGCGCAGTCGACGGCCATCATTAAGACATCCGGTCCGCCGGGTGCAAGGATGGTCAGGCCGTTATCGATCAGCGGGCACTGCCCGGCGTACCAGGGCGGAACGACGCTGCCGTACTCGGCGACGAGGTCGATCTTCCAGAGCAGCTCGCCGCTCTTGGCGTCCAGGCAGGTCACGTGGCACTTGGGGCCGATCGAGACGACGAACTTGTCGGTGACGGCCGGGGTCGTGCGGCTCATGCCATGGAAGCGTTTGACCGGCACGGGGTAGGTGTAGCGCCAGAGCTCCTTGCCATCGCCCAGCGAGAGGCATCGCACCGCGTCGGCTCGGCGGACCTGGTCGTAGTCGGTGAGGTACACGCGGCCGTTGAGGACGGCCGGTCCGGCGTAGCCTTCGCCGGCCTCGATATTCCACAGCGGCGCGGGCCCGGCGGGCGGCCACTTCTTGGCCAGGAAGATGTTATCCTCGCGATTGACGTTGTCGCGGTCAGCTCCGCGAAAGCACGGCCAGGCGCCAGTGAGTGATTCATCCGCCGTGGCGCCCTGAACGGCGATGAGCTTTCCCTGGAAGCTCTGGCTTGTCGCCGCGGCGGCCTGTGGCGGTCGGTCGGTTCCGGCGACGCGCGGCGAAACCATGATCGACGGCTGCCACTGCAGCCACGCCGTGACGCCCGCGATGCCGCCGGCGGCCACCAGCGCCGGAACCAGCCAGGTTGTTATCGTGCCCGTGCTGCGCATATCACGCCAGTATACCCGGAATCATTCCTCTCTCAGCGCGTCAATGAGCCGCCCGCGCAGCGCCAGTCTCGCCGCCAGCAGGGTCGAGGCTGCGCCGACGAGAACGACCCCGCCCAATACCGCTGACAGCAGGGCGACGGGCACATGCGGATCCATGAAGCGGGACTGGGGGATCACGACCATCGCAGCCGCCGCCAGGCCGATCACCAGTCCCATCGCCAGCAGTGCCAGGTGCTCGGTCAGCACCATCGCGACGATGCGCCCGCGGGTGAAGCCGACCGCGCGGAGGATCGCCAACTCGCTGCGGCGCTCGAGCACGTTTCGCATCAGAACCAGCCCCAGGCCGACACCGCCCAGCACCAGCCCCAGCCCGCCCAGCGCCTGGAAGATCGCCAGGTACGTGTTCTGCACCGAGTTGAGCCGGGCGAGCAACTCATCCGTCGGTCGCAATTCCAGACCGTAGTCTTGATAGGCCTCAGACAGCTTGGATTCTACCGCGGCGCGATCGGCGGCTGGCGTATCGATCAGGAAGGATCGATATCCGCTTTCGGAGGAAAAGTGCCGCACGAAGTGCTTCTCAGAAATGATCAGCGAGCCCTGCAGGATGGAATTCCGCAGTGAACCGACGAGACGGATCTTCAGAGGTTTGCCCCGGTCGTCGGTGATCGCGATCGTCTGCCCGACGGCTGAGTGCAGCGCGTACGTGATCGTGTTCTGATCCGCAACAGCGGGAACGGTGTCGGCGGCGATATCGGCATCGAGCATCATCCACCGTCCATCCGTCGAGGCGAAGCGGAACCGGTGGGTGCTTTCCAATGCGGCTGTGTCCACGCCCAGAATGCGGGGACGCTGCGGGGCGTTGAGGTTCAAGCATGTTGCATCGTCGCCATCGTGAAGCCTCAACGGGACGATAGAAGTGTGCTGCTCAACCTCGTCGGCGGGCAACGCCGCTTTGGCGGATGGGATCGGAACTGCCGATTCGCCGATCAGGGCGTAGCCGCCGGTGCCGGAACTGCGGCTGTCGGAGGGCTGGCCGTCCTGGCGAAACACGCTGACCACGGCGATAAGAAAGACCGCGCAGGCCAGCAGGGCGACGGTAGCGATGTTGCGACCGCAGCGGCCCAGAAGATATCGCACGGTCAACCGCTGCACCGAAAACGCGCTGCCCGCGCGATGGGGGAGCGACCATCGCCGCCTGCGAGGCGCGGCGCGATGGCCGCTGAGCAACTGCTGGACCGGGCGCCCGCTCAGGCGACGGAGGGTGGCGTACATCGCGATGATCGCCGCGACGGCGGCCAACGCCGCGCCTGCCGCTAGCGACACGGGCATCACATGCAGGTCAACCTGTGCTCCGGCCACGGCGGCTGACCAGATCGTCGACAACCCGCGCAGGATCAGCCATGCATAGCCGATCCCGAGAATAACGCCCAGCGAGCCGCCGGTCATCGCCAGCAGCAGGCCTTCGGCCATCAGCAGCCGCCGGATGGCTCCGGCCGTGAATCCCGTGGCCTTCAGGATTCCGATCTGCTCGCTGCGCTGAGTGACGCCCAGCGAGAAGACCAGTGCCGTCAGCAGCAGCGCTGAGGCGATGACGAAAAAGCTCAAGCCGATGAACAGGCCGGAGAAATCGTTCGCGCCTTTGGCCGCAGCTAATGCCTGCTCCCGCACGTCCTGGGCAACGATGCCCAGATACTTCGGCAGCGGCGCGGCCGTAGCACGGGCGTCTCGCCCGTGGTCCCTGTCTTGCTTTTTATGCATGGGCGGGACGCCCATGCGACTCACGGGCGAGACGCCCGTGCTACTGGGGACGCCCGTGCCAGTGAAACGTACGGCAGTCAAGTTGCCGTAGCGGTTGGCCCACATGCTTTGGGCGGCGGCGAGGGTGACGAAGGCCTTAGGGGTGCCACGGTACTGCTTCCAGTACTGCTCGTCCTTGGGGCGGATCTTGTTCAGATTGATGTAGGACCCGGCTTTCCAGTCGCGGCAGTTTTCCGCATCGGCCAGGCCGGGGAAGTCCGGCATGAGCGTCGCATCGGCGGCCAGGCCTTCGATCGGCACGACGGCCGCGATCGTGAACGTGCGGCTGGTTTCGCTCAGCCGCCCGGTCTCGCCCATCACGTAGTACTTGAGCGTCAGCGTGTCGCCAGCCTTGGCCGCCAGATCCTCCGCCAGCCAGCCGTTGATGACGATCTGGTCATCGTTTGCGGGCGAGACGCCCGTGCTACTGGGGGCGCCGATGCCGCTGACCATGGAATATGGCGTCGCCTTGTCGCCCACGCGCAATTCGTTGACGAAATATGTCAGCACCCCCGTAGCCGCGGGCGAGTTGCCAATCGCCGCTTGCACCTCCGGCTGCGAGAGAAAGACCGCCTCACTGCGCAGCTCCACCTCCTTGCCGCCGGGGACAGCGACGATCTTCAGGCCCGCATCCTCCAGGCTGTAGGCCTTGTCCAACGCGCGTTGGACCGCATCTCGCGGTGCGTCGGACACAATCAGATTCGCCCGGTCCGGCCGCTCGAGTTGGCGGGCCAGCATCTCGCGCGAGACGAAGATGTTTTGCGGCGGAGTCGGGTTTGCCCGCAGGCTGAAATTGCCCCAGGGGGTGTCTGGCGCCACGGCGGCCACCTCTACAGCCAGCGCCGCGACGTTAGACCCTGTGTCGGCCAATGGTGCATCGGCGCCCAGAACCGACGGTCGGGCGATCCGCAGCACGACGCGGTCGCCGGCGGCGATGCCCAACTGCTGCGCCAGAGTGACATTGACGATGGCGCCGTCGGCAAAGCGATCGGCCGGGGCGTTGCACTGGCGCCAGGTCCGGATGTCCACGCCCAGCACCTGGACGTTGTTGGCTCGGGCCTTGGCTTCGCGGGCGGTTGCAGAGCCACGTGCCTGTACCCACGCCGCCGCATGCATGTCGCCGGCGGCATTCATGCGATCGTCCAGTGTCGTAGTGAACATCCTCTGCGGACTGTCCACCGCCGCCTGCACGCCGCCCAGGCGCTCCAGGGCACGAGTGCGCAGCGTGCCGCGCACGCTGTCGCCGACGAGCAATGCGCCAACAAGCACCGCCGACGCCACGGCCGTGGCGAGTGCCACTGCGCCGCTGGTCCAGCGGTAATGTCGCAGGCTGCAGATTATGAATCTGGTCTTGGTCACACTGTTTCTGTCCAGGGTGGCATGGCGACACGCGCTTTTGTGTTTGCGGGTCGCCAGGTTAGCGCACACGCCCATGGCGACCCGCTGCGCGTGTCGCCATGCCACCCGATTCATGACGACCATCGTCCTCGTCCTCGTCCTCGTCGTCGGTTTCCCGGTCCAACAACCGAGGACGACGAGGACGAGGACGATTGCGATCAGGAGAGTCTTCCGCCCTTGAGGGTCATTACGCTCTGCATGCGGGCGGCCAGTTCCGTCCAGTGCGTTGCCAGCACGAGCGTGAGCCCGCCGTCACGAGCCAGTTCGGTCAGCAGATCGGCTACCGACTCAGCGCCGGCGCGGTCGAGCGAGCCGGTGGGTTCGTCGGCCAGCAGGATCGCCGGGTCGTTGATCAGCGCCCGCGCGACGGCCACACGCTGGCGCTGCCCGCCGGAAAGCTGCCCCGGGCGATGGTCGGCATGGTCGCCCAGGCCAACGCGTTCGAGCAGCGCCCCCGCGCGGTCGGCAGCGGCCTTGTCGACCTTTCCGCCAGCCAGCACAGGCACGAGCACGTTCTCCATCGCCGTACACTGAGGCAGTAGGTGATGGAGCTGGAAGATCATCCCGATGCGACGATTCCGCAGGGATGAAAGCTGGCGGTCGTTCAGGCCGGCGAGGTCCCGCCCTTCCAGCAGCACGGTTCCGGCCGTGGGGCGGTCGAGGGCGCCGATGAGATTCAGCAGCGTGCTCTTTCCGCTGCCGCTGGGCCCGACGATTCCCAGTGACTGCCCGGCGGCTACTTGCAGGTCTACGCCGGCGAGCACGTCCGTGATTCCCTCGCCGGCGGGGGCCGGGTAGCTCTTGTGTACGCCGCGCAGTTCCACGGCAATGGTCTGGCTCATGTGGCTGCCTCCATGGCTGCGGCCTGGAAGATGTTGGACATCGCCGCGGCCGCCAGGGGCAGTTCATCCCCTTGGGCGCCCAGATCGACCACATGCACGGCATCAGGGGGAAGGTTTAGTCGGCCGGCCATCGTTTCGGCGTACGCGTGGGAGGGGGCGATGAAGGCGCGAACATCCCTGCAGCAGCGGGCCAGTTCACTCCAGGCCTCTGCCGAGTAGGACTCGCCCAAGCCCTCGACAAAGCCATCCTCATCCTGCAGCAGGCACACCACCGGCAGGCGCAGCTCGCGGGCGATGGGGCAGGCCAGTCCCGACAGCAGGGCGTTGGACAGCACGACCACGTCGTGCCGCTGGAGGCTCAGGAAGTCCATGAGTCGCTGAAGCTCTTTGGCTTGTCGCCCGTCGCGGCCGGCGAGCATCGACAGCAGCGTGTTGGCCAAATCGGCGGGGCGGGTCATCGAACTGCGCCGCGAGAGCCACCGCAGCAGGGTGGGGGAGTCGAAGAGGCGATCGATCCAGCGCGGCGTGCGGCGAAACAGGGCGAGCTTCTGCTGCAGATAGACATTGATGCCGCCGAAGAACATCGGCGCGACGACGGCTTGGCCGGGTTGCTCGACATACGCCGGCAGGTACAGTGGCACGGCCAGCACCTGATGCCCCGCCTGCGACAGGGCCCGCAGCAGCGCGGCGTCGCGAAGGCAGTTGTCGCAGCGGTAGTTCTCGCCCGCACCGGCGGTGATGTACGCGATTTTCATCTGGCAGTCCCGAAGGCATAGATAACGCCGTCATTGCAGCCAACGACGACCATTCCGCCCGCCACCGCGGGCGAAGACAGCAGCGGTTGACCGGCGTCGAACGACCACACGCGTTTGCCGTCGGCCAGGCGCAGCAGGTACAGCCGCCCGTCGGCCGAGGCGACGAGGACCTTGTCGCCGCAGATGACCGGGGAGGCATCGACGGAGTTCTTGGCCACGAATCCCCAGACGCGCCGCCCCGTTGCGCGTTCGAGGCAGTACACGCGGTTGGCCTTGCTGCCCAGGATCACGTGCCGATCGCCCACGGCCGGGGCGCCCATGAACGAGGCGTCGTCGTGACGATACAACCAAACCTTGCCGCCGTCGGTCAGGTCCATGCACAAGACCGCGTTGTCGAAGAGACCGAGATAGACCCTGTTGTCGGCGACGGCGAGCGAGCCGGGGATGGCCGTCGTGGCGCCCTCTGGCAGATGGGGCTTGATGTCGTAGCTCTTGAGCACCTTTCCCGACTGGCCGTCGATCACGCGCACCACGCCGTCACAACTGCCGATGACGACCCTGCCGCGGTCGATTACGGCCGAACCGTTGACGTAGTTCTCAGTGTCGACGCTCCAGAGCTTCTTGCCGCTGCCGGCGTCGAGGCAGTAGATCTTGTAGTCATAGCTACCGACGACCACGCAGGTCTTGCCGGTCTTGTCGGTGAAAACCGTGGCCGCCCCCCAGATCTGCCCCTGCGTTTCAAAGCTCCAGAGCTTCTTGCCGTCCGCGACCGCCAGGCAGTAGAGGTTTCCATCGTTGGAGCCGACAATCACGGTCTGGCCCAGCAGCGTCGGCGGGGCCTTGATCTCTTTGCCGGTCTTGAACGTCCAGAGTTTCTCGCCCGAGGCCAGGTTGAGCGCGTAGAGGCTGCCATCGTCGCTGCCAACGAACACCCGCCCGCCGCCGATGACAGGTGAGGATTGCACCTTGTCGCCCGTCTTGAACTTCCACCGCAGCGCGAGCTTGTCCGCCAGCGTCCCCGCCGCCACGCCCTGCTGGGCGCTATTGCCCCGCCAGGATGGCCACGATGGCTGCGACGCGGTACCCGTCGCCGGCGCCGAGGCAGGTTGCCGTGCCGCTGCCAGCGACATAAACGCCAGCGCTGTCAGCGTAAGTGCAGAGATTCCCAAGGGCCGATTCATGTTCTTCATCATACGTCACGAAAGTGCCGATTGGGAACCTGTTTGCGATCAACGGCCCAGGATCTTGGTTGAGGCCAGCGCGGCGGCGGTGAAGATCGGGGCGTAGAGGTCTTCGTAGTACCACAGGCTGGCGAAGTAGAGGCCGATGGGGGCGTGCTCGAATCGGGTGCCGGCGTCGGTGGCGGCCAGGAGGAATCGCACGCCGGCGGCGACCGCCTGGCGGGCGGCCTGGGACTGCGCCGGCGGCAGGACCGCCCCTGCCGTAGCGAGCGCCTCGACCGCCAGGGCGGTCTCTTCGATTGACGCAGCCATCCCCGGCGCGCCGCCCCATCCGCCATTGTCGCCCTGCGCGCTGATGAGCCAGTTCGCCGCGCGGGGGAGCAGGTCATCCCGGGGAGTTGGGCAGGTCGCCAGCGCCAGCAGCACGCGGCTGGTGCCGTAAGTGGGATTGGCCTGGGCGGGCGCGTTCTCGTTGCCGAACCACAGTGGCAGGAATGAGCCGTGGTGCTGTTGCGCGCGTGCGAGAAACCTCCAGGCCTTTTTCGTTGCCGCGTCAATCTGCTCTTGCAGTTCGAGATCCATGTGGGGTTTCCACGCGTTCCAGGCACGCAGGGCGTGCGCGGTCAGGTCGGCGCAGCTTCGGTCGAAGGGCAGGCGCCCCCAGCCGCGGCAGAAGGTCGGTATCCCGCCGTCGCGATTCTGCAGGCCCATCAGCCACAGCGCCCCGGCCACGGCAGAGCGGCCGGCCGCGGCGTCGTCGGATCCCAGCGCATGCAGGGCGAGCATGGCTCCGGCTGTGTCGTCGGCGTCCGGCACGCCGCCGGAGAGGTTGGTCCATGCCCACCCGCCGGCCTCGGCGCCGGTATATGGATGCACCTGCTTGTGCTGGCACGACAGGATCCACGCGCGAAGCGAGGCTCGCTGTGAGTCGTCAAGGCCTGACGGCATGGCGTTTACCGCCAGCGTGGTGACCCACGTGGCGAGGTTGGTGTCGATCGGCCAGGACCCGTCGCTGCGCATCGTGCTCTTGAGAAAGCCCACACCGGCGGCCACGGTGGCGTGATCGCCAAAGCCGGAACTGATAAGAGCGGCCGTGACGAAACTTGTCAGTGGGGCGGCCTCAAGAAAACCGCCTGACTCAGGCTGGATGCGGGCGAGCTTTCGCAGCGCGGCGCCCAGCACGGCGTCGCGAAGAGGACGCAGCAGCGAGCGAGGGCGGCGGTGATGGTGGACGGCGGCGCCAATGGCGATCAGCGCCGGCAGGGCGTAGCTGACCATTGGCAGGCGGAGCCATCGCAGCAGGCGGTGGGGGAGGATGGCCAGTTCGAAGGGTAGCGGCGGGATGCAACTCCACAAAGAGTCCTGGGTCACTGAAGTGACCAGGCCGTGATCAAGCAGTCCGCTCATGGCGCAGGCGGCGAGGATGGGCGTGGCGAAGGTTCGATCATCGCCGTAGGCGGCGGTAACGGCGGCGGCGATGGACCTGGCGTCCAACGAGCCGGTTTGGGAAGAGACGTACTCTCTGGCGCGATCGAGGCCATCGCTGTCGCTGTCGTGTTTCGCGGCGGCGAAGGCCGATAACACCAGCAGCGTCGTCGCGAGGTTCGAGGCGCTGCGGTCGGTGTCGCCCCAGCCGCCGTCGGCGTTCTGGTTGGCGATCAGCCACGCCAGCGACGGCTGTACGTCGTCGCCGTGCATCGCCAGCGCCATCGCGGCCGTGGCGGTGGAGAGGGCGCTGCTGGAAAGCCGGCCACTCCAGTGATCGCCTTTGTCCAGTTCATCCATCAGGCGACGACGCACGTTGGCGAGGGCGGCATCGATCTGGGCGGCGCATTGGCTCATGGCTGAAATTTACCTTGCCAGACAGCCGCAGGCCAGCAGCCCGTAATAGAGGTACTCGACGTCGACCATCGCGTCGTCGCCCCATGTTGAGCGAAAGGCCCCGCTCTCGTGCCGGCAGGCAATGTAAACGAATTCGCGGCAGACTTGGCGCACGTCTGCCAACGAAGCGTTGGCCGACTTCAACGCATGCAAGGCGACCGCCGTCGAGAGCAGATCGGGCTGCGGCGCCCCTTCCCATGCGACGAAGCCTCTGTGACCGAAGTCTCCCTCGATGCGGCACTGACGGATCAGCCACTCCACATGCCGTCTCTCGGCGGGGCGGCCCAGGTGTCGCAGCACGATCATCGCCGCGGCCGTGGCGGGAACGTTGGCGATGGGAATCAAAGAGGAGTTGGTGAACCCGCCTTCGGCCGTCGCCAGTTGTTCCAGGGCTTGTGCGAGTTGATCGCTCTGAGGCAACGGCCGGCGCAGGTCCTGGTAAGCTCCCATCGCGAGAAACGCGTCATAGGCGCTGCCCTCGCGGCTGGCGGGGGTTTGGGCGTATCCACCGTCGGCGCTGCGGTATGACTCGATGCGTTTGAGGATATCGTCGGCCAGTCCCGGCGGCATCTGTGAGTGTTCCATCGCCGCCAGCGAAATCCAGCAGCGAGCCAGGCACGCCAGGTGGGTCAGGTCCAGGTTGGTCTTGCAGTATTCCTCCAGGCATAGCCGGTGGCCGCCGGGGCTGTGCAACCCGAAGTACAGGTGCAGGTCCAGCGCTTCGAGGCACTGGTATCCGAACATCGTGTAGTAGAGATCGGAACTGGTTTGCCCGGCGCTGTTGGAGCCGCCGAAGCCGCCGTCGACGGTGCTGAACAGCGGGAGGAACCTCTTGACGGCCTCCATGCCGCTGCTGTCCAGGGCGGTGCAGCCGCGGCGCAGGGCGGCTTGGAGTTCATCGCGAATGGTCATCGCAGCAGCCCATGCGGCCGAGGTCGTTGAAGATGGCCGCCAGCACGCGGCGGCACAGGCCCTTGAGGGCGACGTTGGTGAGGCCGCCCAGGGCATCGATGGCTCGGCGCTTGAAGCCGCTCAGCAGTGCCTCGGCGGCGGCTCGCGGATCCTGGTCCGGTCGTTCGGCGGCCAGCGAGGGCAGGATGGACAGTCCGCCGTCGCTCTCATCGGCCAGGTCGTCGTGAATTTGATATGCCGCGCCCAGCGCCTGGCTGTACGAGGCCAGCGCTTTGAGCACGTCCTCGCCCGCGCCGCCATAGATGGCGCCCAGTTCCAAAGCGACCTGGAACGCCGGGGCGGTCTTCATGCGGTGGATTTCGAGGATGTCAGAGACCGGGAGCACGGGCGGGACGCCCGTGCTACGGGGGTGCCATGGCGGCTGTTTTTCAGCCGCCATGTTTGTCCAGGCCAGTTCGCGGCCTTGACCGAGGCACAGGTCGCGATGGCCGTTGCTTGCGGCCAACAGCATTGCGGCCATTCGCTCCGGCGCGGCGCCGCACTGGGCGATGAGACGGTATCCCTGCCCCAGCAGCAGGTCGCCGACGTTGAGGGCGATCGGCACGCCGTGGCTCTGATGGAGCGTCTGTTCGCCGTAGCGGCTGGCGTCGGCGTCTTCGATGTCGTCGTGGATCAGCGAGGCCTTGTGGAAACACTCGACGGCCATCGCCAGCGTGTGAAGCTCTCCAGTCGCTTCGCCGCTTTGGCCGCTCAACGCCGCAGCGGCACAAACTGTCAGCAGCGGGCGCCATCGTTTGCCTGCCCGCGCCAGCCACGCCCGGGCGAGTTCGTCGGCCGGCCCGGCGACGTCGCCGAAGATGTCGTCGATCGCCTCGGGCGTGAACCAGCTCTCCACTTGTGTTCGCAGGGCCTGCAGATCGATGCATCCCCCGGCGTCGCTGCTGGCGTAGAGGGCTTCCCACAGCCAGTCTTCATCGAGAGAGGTATCGACGCACCCATCCTGCAGCAGCGGCAGGGCGATGCCCGGCACGGCGGCGGCTTCCATGTACGGATAGACGCTGCGAAGGGTCGCCAGGCAACTGACGCCGATGACGGCCTGCACCTGCCCCGACTGGATCAGCGACATCACTACCGGCGAGCCCTCGGCAACGAGCGTGACGTATCCGAGGCGCTGGGCTTCGGTTTCAAAATCGCCGATGGCGCATCCGCCGCAGCGGCGGCACGTCAAGCCGAGCGGATCGACGTCGGCCTTGCAGGAGGGCGCAAGTCTAAGGCACTGGGGCAGCAGCAGCATCCGGCGGTTCATGGGGACCGCCGCTACGGTGGGGCGCCACAATTCATTGCTGAGGATGACGGCGGCGAATTCTTCGAACTGGTGGGCAAGCCCCGCCTCGGTCAGGGCCGCACGGCCATGCCGCACGAGGGCGTCCAGCGGCAGCGGGGGCGTGAGGGCGCATCGGGCGGCGTAGTCGCGGCAGGCGGCGCGCACGTCCTGGCGCTGCCGGGCGGTTGGGGGAATGCCCGGGCCGGCGTCTCGCGCGGGTCGAAGGGTCCGGGGGTTATTCTGCAGCCGATCAGTCATGAGGGCCTCTCATCGGCGGCGATGCGTTTGCCCAGGCGGGCGAACCGCCGCCGCCAGAGCATGACCTCGCCGCGTCCCAGCGTCTGGTAGACGCTGCGTCGCAGCCATGATACCCCGCCCGCTCGCTGATTGTCCCAGAACAATAATGGGACGCGCTTGAAATTGAGCTCGTAGCATTCGCTGAACAGCGCCAGGTGGTCGGCCCGCATGTCGGCGGTGGTAAAGGCGGGCGCCGGGTCGCCATTCATTGCCGGCACGTAGAAGACCGGGAAGATCACGCACGGCCCGGCAGAAAGCTCTCGTACCAGACGGTGCGTGGCGGCGATATCCTGTGATGTCTCGCCGGGCAGGCCCAGCACGATGCTGAAGACCGGGAAGAATCCGCTCTCCCGCAATCGCGCGGCGGTCTGGCGCACCAGGTCGGCCCAGTCGTCGGCGGCGAAAGGCCCCAGCTTGCCCGCACCATTGGCGGCGACAAGTCGGCCGCTGGCGCTCTCGACGCCGACGTTCACCCAGAGGTACTCGCAAGGCCGGTCCCAGGTCAGCAGGCGGCGGATCTCGGTCAGCTCCCGCGTCTCAAGCTGAACGATCGACGCGACGTTGGCATGGTCGATCTGCATGAACGACAGGTCGGCGGTCTTGCGCATCGCCTCGAGCAGTCCGCACAGGGCAGGCACGTTCAGCTTCCAGCCGGCGGCGCCGTAGCGGAAGAAATCTTCGCTGCCGCTGACGACCGCCCGCAGGCCGGCCGCCGCGTTCGCCTCGAGATCCGCCAAAATCAGATCCTGCCCCAGATGCACCATCGCCTTGGCCGAGCTGGTGCAGAAGGTGCAGCCGTTGCCGCAGCCTCGCGAGAGCTCGAGAGCGCCCATGAGACTGGCGCCGCGGATCGGGGCTATCGCGTCCAGGCACGTGCCTTGCTCTACCACGTGGGCCGGCGGCGTGCGGCCGGCGAGGATCGATTCGATCAGAGCCGGTCCGGCCGATTCGAAGTAGCCTTCGAAGACCGTGTCGATGCCTTGCCGCTGCGCCGCGGCCGGGTCGGCGGCCCACTGCCAGGCCCCCGCGCCGCCGGCGACGACCGTGAAACCATGCCGCTCCTTGGCGGCCTTGATGTGCTGCATCATCTCGCCGGTCAACTTGGCGGTGTAAAGCTCGCCGCCGCAGAACCAGTGGGTGGTGGTGTTGCTCATGGCTTGGCCCAGCGGGTCGCTCGAGCTGACAGCCACGATCTTCGTCCAAGGCCCCAGCAGGCGGTGCAGGGTTTCGGGCGTGGCGACGGCGACATCCGCCTCGGTCAGGCCGCTTGCCCGCAACGCCGACTCGACGCGACGCAGGCCCAGCGGCGCGGCTTTGGCTCGCCCGGCCGTGTCGGTGGGCATGGGCGGCGAGAGCAGGTGTCGCATCATGAATCGCGGCGTGCTGGTGGTCTGCATGGTGCCGAAGATGCCCTCGAACAACACGCTGTAGTTGCCGCTGAGGGTGCGGTCGGCCACCAGCACGACCGAGGGCTGCAGGGTTGGGCTACTTTGAGTCATGGCAATCGCAGTCGCAGCCGCAATCGGAATTTGAGGCGTCAGAATCACTGCAGGCGCACTTGCCGTCGCCGCTGCAATCGCAATCGCATGCTTTTCGTTCGCTCATGGCCTGCTGCAGTTGCTCGGCCGTCACGCTGCGGCGGCGCAGGGCTTCGTAGGCATCGCTCTTGAGCAGGTCGTTGAGATTCGCTCCGGCGGCGCGTTCCCCGCGGCCGTTGATCTCGGGCGAGGCGTGCTTGGCGAAGAGGATCGCCCCCTGGGGGCAGACGCGGGCGCAGGCGGGGCAGCTCAGCTTGCAGTTGCGGGGCTTGGAGACGACGACGCGGCCGTCGTCGCCCAGGCTGTACACGCCGAAGAGGCAGAAGTTCATGCACTGCTTGCAGCCGCTGCAGCGGTCGTAGTCGAGGACGGGATACCAGCCGGTCCAGCCTTGGACCATGGCAGGGGGGGCGGCGACGGGTGCGGGACCGCCAGGGGCCGCGTTGCAGGCCTGAAGCGCCTCGGGAAGGTTTGCAGGAATGCTCAAGTCGATCAGTCTTGTGCCCTCAGCCAGCGCCTCGCCCGCGAAATCGGCAAGCCATCGCACAGCGCGGGCGCTGCAGGCCAGCACGATATCCGCCGCGGGCAGAGGCCGGCGGTTGGCCGCCAGCACGCATAGATCGTCGACGACGGTGACGCCGTCGCGTCCGGCCAGCGCCTGATGCATCGCCGCGACCGAGCCTGGATCGAGGGTGCGGGCGTTGGAGCACAGGCACAAGAGTATCTTCTTCGTCGGCATGTCGATGCTAATCCTCCGCTGTGACCTCTCCTGCACAATCTTGACTCGGGGGCGCGGCGGTGGGGAAAAGACCGCCATGGCGCCCGAGTGCTCGACCGCTGATCATTTTGATCCCACGCAGACCAGGTCGCCGTCGGCGTTGCGGGCATAGATGCGCCCGCCGGACAGGACCGGGGCCGTCCAGCACTTGCCCGCCAGGATCTTGACAGCCAGCAGTTCTTTGTACGCCGCGGGAGCGGCCTCGGCGATCACCAGTTTGCCGTCCTCGCTCAGGACGATCAGTTTCCCGTCGGCGGCCATCAGAGAACCTTTGCCCAGGCCTTCCTTCTTCCAGAGGCTCTTGCCGTCGGCGAGATTCAGGCAGACCAGGCTGCTCTCGTCGAATCCGTACACGTGGCCGTCGATCAGGACGGCGGTGTTGAAGTGCGCCCGCATGTTGGCGTTCTGCCAGAGCACTTTGGGTTTGCCGCCGGCGATGGAAACCAGGGCGCAGCCCTTATTGTACCCGCTGGAGATGAAGATGTTGTCGCCCGATACGATCGGGTCGGCGATGTTCGCGTCGTACTCTGTCCGCCAGGGATGCTGCCAGAGCTTCTTGCCGCTGGCGGCGTCGATGCCGTAAAGATGGTCCTTGCCGAAGATCGCCAGGCATTCTTTGCCGCCGTCGACATAGGGCACAGGCGTGGCGTAGCCCGAGCACTCGGGCCCGCTCTGCCAGAGCAACTTGCCGGAAGCCTTGTCCAACGCCACGCCCGCCGTGCCCAGGTTGATCAGCAGCATCTTGCCCTGCACGATGGCGCTGGACCCGAACGCCCACGTGGGCGTTTGGGCGTTAATAGCCTTGGCGACATCGTTCTGCCAGGCGAGCTTGCCGTCGGCCGCGGCCAGGCAGAACACCTGCCCCCACTTGCTGACGGCGTAGACCTTGTCCCCGTCGACCGCCACGGTGGCATGCGGGCCGCCTTCGTAGTACTTGGCGCCCTTGTCGCCGGCGAAGGAGTAGACCCACTGCTGCTTGCCGGTGGCGGCGTCGAAGCAATAGACGCCGTTGCGGTTGGACGCGTAGCCCATGGTATAGACCCTCGAGTCGGCCACGGCGATTGACGAGAACCCTGTGCCGACCTTGGCCTTCCACAGCACTACCGGTCGCGAGGCCTGCCACTTGGCCAACCAGCCCGTTTCGGCGGAAATACCGTTGTGGCCTGGCCCGCGCCAGTTGGGCCAGTCCGCCGCCACCGCGCAGGCGCCCAGGACGATCATCGACAGCACAGCCGGTATCATCGCTCGAGTCTTCATCGCCGATCTCCGCTTTTGGGTCAGGGGTCGTTCCGCTGCCGCGAGAGAGCGAGTGTAACGTTCTGGCAACCAAAATTCCAGCCGACTCGCTCCGGGGCCCCGCTGCGGCAGATCGCGGCGACGACTGGATTTTTCGCGCGCACGTGTCATAATGTCTGGCCTTGCTGGCGGGCCAGACCCGCGGGAGTTTGCTGATGGCCAGAATACACCCAACCGCCATTGTCGACGCCAAGGCCCAGGTGGACGAAGACGTCGAGATTGGCCCGTACTGTATCGTTGAAGACGCGGTGACCCTCGGTGCCGGCACGGTCCTGCGCTCGGGCGCGGTGATCCGCCGCTACACCACGCTGGGACGGGGCAACTTCGTCGACAGCCACACCGTCATCGGCGGAGATCCGCAGGACTTCAAGTTCGACCCCAGGCAGGTTAGCTACGTCCGCATCGGCGACAACAACATCATCCGCGAGTACGTGACGATCTCGCGCGCCACCGGCGAGGGCAACGCCACAATCATAGGCAACAACACAATGTGGATGACCGGCGCCCACGCCGGGCACAACGCCGTCATCGAAGACAACGTCATTCTCGTCAACGGCTCGGCCGTCGGCGGGCACGCCACCATCGGCACCGGGGCGATCCTGTCAGCCCACGCGCTGGTACACCAGTTCTGCTGGATCGGGCGCAACGTCATGACGCAGGGGCAGAGCGGTTTCAGCACGCACGTGCCCCCGTTCACCCTCTGCGCCAACATCAACTGCTGCATCGGGCTCAATGGGATCGGGCTGCGGCGAAACCCCAAGGTCACCGAGACCGATCGCGCCGAGGTCAAGGAAGCTTTCAAGCTGCTGTACCGGCGCAGGCTCTCGGCCAGGGAATCGCTGGCTGCGATGGACGCCCACACGGAGTGGGGCTGGGCGGCGTCGGAGTTCCGCCAGTTCATCCACAACGTCCGAGAGGCCCGCAAACCCCACAACCGCGGACTGTGCCCGCTGCGCCGCCGCATCATGAGCGGCGAGGAGTAATCCCATGCCCGACCTGACCGATGCCGCTTCGCTGCAGCAGGCCGTCCGCCGTTGCATCGCCCAGACCAACATCACCGACATCCACACCCACCTCTTCCCGCCCTCGCACGGGGGGCTGATGCTCTGGGGCATTGACGACCTGCTGACGTACCACTACCTGGTCGCCGAGCTGTTCATGGTCGCTCCCCGTTCGCTGACGCCGGAAAAGTTCTGGGCCATGCCCAAGACCACCCAGGCCGACCTGGTCTGGAAGCACGTGTTCATCGAAGGCGGGGCTCTGAGCGAAGTGGCCGGCGGCGTCGTCACGACGCTGAACCTGCTGGGCCTTGATGCCGGTCCACGCGACCTGGCCGCCATCCGCAAATGGTACGCCGCGCAAAGCGCCAATGCCTACCTCACGCGTGTCTTCGAGCAGACGCGCATTGATTACGCCGTCATGACCAACGACCCCTTCAAGGCCGAAGAGGTCAAGCACTGGAAGACATCCAGCTCTCTACGACCAGTGCCGGAGTTTCTGAAGACCGCCCTGCGCATCGACACGATGATCGTCGATTGGCCCGGCGCCTGCCGACTGTTGCAGGCTCAGGGCTACGACGCCCAGCCCGCCGGCGGCAGCGTCAGCTTCGCAGAGGCCCGCAGGTTCCTTCTCGACTGGGCGAAGATCCTCAAGCCGACGTACCTGGCCGCCTCACTGCCGCCGACGTTCATCTACCCTGAAGGCACGACGGCCCCGCAGGTGGTGCAGAACGTCGTCGTGCCGGTGGCGATGGAACTGGGCGTGCCACTGGCGATGATGATTGGCGTGCGTCGCGGCGTCAACCCGCCCCTGCGCGACGGCGGCGACGGGTTAGGCGTGGCGGACGTTCGGGCGGTGGAGAACCTCTGCCGCGACTTCCCCGGTGCCAAGTTCATCGTGACGATGCTCGCCCGGGCCAATCAGCACGAGCTGACGGTGCTCGGCCGCAAGTTCCGCAACCTGCACGTCGAGGGCTGCTGGTGGTTCTGCAACAACGCCAGCATTATTGAAGAGATGACCCGCATGCGCGTGGAACTACTGGGGACGGCTTTCACGCTCCAGCACAGCGACGCCCGGGTGCTCGACCAGGTGATCTACAAATGGGCCCACGCCAAGCGCATCGCCGAGAAAGTGCTCGTCGAGCGATACACGAAGCTCTTCAACGACGGCTGGCGGCCGACCGAATCTGAAATCGCCAGAGACATCCGTAACCTCTTCGGCGGTTCGTTCAAGACGTTCCTGGCAAAATAATCCTGCTGCCGAAGAATTACGTCCACGAATGACACGAATGAAGAATAGGAAACTTCATGTAAGGATACGCCTATTCTCCATGCATCTTTGATTGTTCCCCATTAGTGCCATTCGTGTCATTCGTGGACTTACTTCTTTTTCCCCAACTCCCGGCTGCGATCGGCGGCGGCGGCGATGGCTTTGATGAGCTTGCTCTTGGTGCCGGCGCTGTCGAGGACTTTGATGGCCGCTTCGGTCGTGCCGTGGGGGCTGGTGACTTTGGCGCGCAGGGCTTCGGGGGTCAGCTTTCCGGCGGCTAGCAGTTTTGCTGCCCCGGCGCAGGTCTGCGTGGCCAGCAGCGTGGCGGTGTTTTCGGGCAGGCCCTGGGCGACGCCGGCCTCGATCATCGCTTCGATCAGGTAGAAGAAGTATGCCGGTCCGCTACCGGAGACAGCCGTCACGGCGTCCATCATGTTTTCTTCGACGCGCACCGTCTTGCCTCGGAAGGCGAAGAATTCTTCGGCCTGGCGCATGTCGCTTTCGCTGGCCCGTGGGCCCGCACACAGGGCGCTCATGCCCTCGCCCGCCAGCAGCGGGGTGTTGGGCATCACGCGGATGATGCGCCCTTTGCCGCCCAGGCCGCTGTCGATGGCCGCGGTGGTGATCCCGGCGGCGATGGAGATGACCAGGCTGGCGTCGGTGATATCTTCTTGGATGCCCGCCAGCACGTCGGCCATCGTCTGAGGCTTGACCGCCAGCACGACGCACGGACAGGCAGCCGGGATGGAGTTGTCGGTGACGGCCTCGGCGCCGATGGCGGTCATCAACTCACGCCGGTCGGATACCGGATCGGACACGACGACATTGGAGGCCTGCACGCGCGGGCTGTTGTTGACGATGCCCCGGACCAGGGCCTCGGCCATGTTGCCTCCGCCAATAATTCCCAGCGTATAGTTCTGCATGACTCACTCCGTCGGATAGAGGAATGGATGAATGGATGAATGGATGGAAGGATGAATGGATGGAGCGACAATCGTCCAACCATCCAACCATCCAGTCATCCACCCATCCACCCATCCACTCATCTGTTCCTACAGTTCACTCTTAAGCCTCTTAAGCGTATTCAGCGCCTCCAGCGGCGTCAGGTTGTCCAGGTCCAGGCTGGCAAGTTCCCGTGCGATTCTGACGGGGGCGTCGGCAAAGAGGTTGAGCTGGGCCGCAGCCAATCGGGCCCGCTCTGCCAGTTCGGGCATGTCGAGGCCTTCGGCCAGGTGCGCCTGGAGTTGGGGCAGGATTTCCCGCGCCCGCTCGATGACCTCTCGGGGCACGCCGGCCAGCCGCGCCACATGCACGCCGTAGCTGCGGTCGGTGCCGCCGGTGGTGATCTTGTGGAGGAAGATCACCTCGTCGGCCCACTCGCGCACAGCCACGTTGAGGTTCTTCGTGCCGTCGAGGAGGCTCTCGAGTTCCGTCAGTTCATGATAGTGCGTGGCGAACAGGGCGCGGCACTTGACTCGCAGGGCCAGGTGCTCGCTGATCGCCCACGCCAGCGCCAGCCCGTCGTACGTGCTGGTGCCGCGACCGACCTCGTCCAGGATCACCAGCGAGCGGCTGGTGGCGTTGTTGAGGATGTTGGCCGTTTCGACCATCTCGAGCATGAAGGTGCTCAGCCCGCGTGTCAGTTCGTCGGCCGCCCCGACGCGCGTGAAGATGCGGTCGGCCAGGCCGATCACCGCCTCGTCGGCGGGGATGAAACTGCCCGTCTGCGCCAGCAGCACCAGCAGCGCCACCTGGCGGATGTACGTGCTTTTGCCGGCCATGTTCGGGCCGGTGATGATCAGCAGGCGGTCGTCCTTGGCGTCCATGATGACGTCGTTGGGGACGAACTGCTCGCGGAGCTGCTCGGCCAGCACCGGGTGGCGCCCGCCGATGATGCGCAGGACGTTGTCCTGTGTGATCTTCGGTCGCTTGTAGCCGCGGTGGCGGGCGAGCTGGGCCAGCGCGGCCAGCACGTCCAGCGTCGCCAGCGCCTCGGCGGCGGCCTGCAACGCCGCCAGGTGCGTCGCCAGGGCCAGTCGCAGCTTCTCGAAGATATCGGCCTCGAGCGAACGGGCCCGCTCCTGGGCCGTGAGCACCTCGCTCTCGTACTGCTTGAGGGGCCCGGTAACGTACCGTTCGGCGTTCTTGAGCGTCTGCTTGCGGATGTAGTCGGGGGGGGCCTTGTCCAGGTTCAGGTGCGACAGTTCGATGTAGAACCCGAAGACGCGGTTGAAGCCGACCTTCAGGTTCGGCACGCCGATGCGCTGGGCCTCGGCGGCCTGATATTCGGCCAGCCAGCGCTGCCCGTCCTGGCCGATCGACCGCAGGCGGTCGAGCTCGAGGTCGTACCCCGCGGCGATGACGCCGCCCTCGCGCAGGATGTTGGGGCAGTCCGGATCGATCGCCCCGGCGATAAGCTGCGCCGGGGCGTCCAGCCCCGTCAGGCGCGGCGACAGTTCGCTGACGAGCTCGCTGGCGATGCCTTCGAGCATGGCCGCCAGCTTGGGCAGCATTATCAGCGTTTGCCCCAGGGCGACGACTTCGCGCGGGCGCACGCGCGCCAGGGCGATATTGGCGGCGATGCGGTCGATCTGCGAGGCGCTCTTGAGCAGCTCGCGCAGGGCGTGCAGGCGGCGCGGGTCTTCGGCGAGCTCTTCGATGGCGTCCTGGCGGGCGACGATCTGGCTGTAGTGGGTCAGCGGGAAGGTTACCCACCGCTCCAGCAGCCGCGCGCCCATGCCCGTGCATGTCTGGTCGATGCACGCCAGCAGACTGCCGGCCCGCTGGTTGCTGCGCAGCGTGCGGTGAACCTCCAGGCAGCGCAGCGTGTTGCCGTCGATGGCCATGTGGCTGGTGCGCTGGAACTTTCGCAACTGCGCGATGTGCGCCAAGGCGGTCTTCTGGGTCTCCCGCAGGTATTCGATCAGCGCCCCTGCGGCCGACAGCGACGGCTCGTACGCTTCGAACCCGAACCCCTCCAGCGTGTGGACGCGGAAGTGCTCGCGAAGCTGCTGCAAGGCCGTGTGCATGTCAAAGGCCCACGCCCCGCGCGACGTGACAGCGGCGTTGGTGCACTGTCGAATCGAATCGCGAAACGCTGGGGCGTCGTGCGCCGAGCCCTCGGCGATCAGCACCTCCGCCGGGGCGATGCGGACAAGTTCATCCAGCAGATGTTCGCCGGGGGCGAGCATCGTCCAGAACGCCCCGCTGGAAAGCTCGACCCAGGCCAGTCCCGCTTGCCTCTTGGCGTCGTTTTCTTCCGCTTTCGACGCGGCGGGCGGGGTAAAAATCGCCGCCAGATAATTCCCTTCGTTGCGGTCCAGCAGCGTCTCGTCGGTGAGCGTGCCGGGCGTGATCAGGCGCGTCACGTCGCGTTTCACCACGCCGACCGCTTCCTTGGGATCCTCCACCTGTTCGCAGATGGCGACGCGATGCCCCGCCTTGACCAGGCGGGCCAGGTAGCTGTCCAGGGCGTGGTAGGGGATCCCCGCCAGCGGCACGGCCGAGGCGCCCTTGCTGCGGCTGGTCAGGGCCAAACCCAGTTCCCGCGAGGCGGTCTTGGCGTCTTCATAGAACATCTCATAGAAGTCGCCCATCCGGAACAGGAGGATGTACTGCGGGTACTGGTCCTTGAAGACCTTGTACTGCCGCATCGCGGGGGTATCGAACTGGCTGTCGGCTTCGCTCACGTGACGGATGATATACCAGCGGGCGGCTGAGAAAAACGAGAAAGGGGGATTTTGCCTGCCTCCCAAGAAGTCGCGGGTGGCGGGTGGCACGGCGACACGCGCAGCGGGTCGCCATGGGCGTTCGGGAACGGGGAGTGCGGGATTGACGGGATTGAGAGGATTAAGAGGATTGGGACAAGAGTCAAAGGTGGCGGCATCTGGTTTCTTTTATACAGATCTTCTCGTTTTTCTCTGTGCCCCTGCCTGCCGGCAGGCAGGTCTGTGGCCCAACTTTGTCCGAAGTTGCCGACTAAGTCGCGACGTCTTCTTTGCGATGCTGTTTCCGCCAGGCGCGGGGGCTCAGGCGCGTGGCGCGGCGAAGGGTCGCCCGCAGGTGCTCCTCGTCGCGATAGCCGCTCGTGGCGGCGATGTCCTTGACGGTCAAGGTCGTGGCCGCCAGCAGGTTCATCGCGCGGTCGAGCCTTACGCGGCGGATCTCCTCGACGACCGAGCGTCCCAGGTGCCGGTGAAAAGCCAGGTACAGCCCCGGGCGCGACAGCGTGGTGGCGGCAACGACGTCGTCGACGCCCAAGCGCGGGTTGGCGTAATTGCCCCAGATGAACCGGATGGCCTTGGCGACCTCGACGTGCGGTACGGCGACGATATCGCTGCTCTGGCGTACGATCAACTCACCCGGTGGAATGCGGATCGGTTTGCGCGGGGCGAGCTTTCGCCAGCGCCGGCCCGCGCGGATCAGGCGATCCAGCAGTTCCGCGGCGGCGTATCCCTGGGCGCGGCGGTTAGTGTCGATGGTGCTGATGGGCAGCGGGGCGTTCTCGCACAGAATCGGGTCTTCGTCTACGGCGATGACGGCTATCTGCTCGGGCACCAGCAGTCCGCAGGCGCGGCAGGCCTCGATGGCTTCCAGGGCGGTCCAGGGGCTGTCTACCAGCAGCGCCAGCGGCGTGGGCAAGGCCGCCAACTCCTCTGCCAGCCACAGGCGAAATCGTGCGGGGTAGGCGTATCGCCCCTGGCCGGTGGCCACCCAGTCTAGGCAATGGAAGGTCTGCCCGGCGCGCTCGACGCTACGGCGGAACCCATGGGCGTGCTCCAGCAGGAAGGGGTCCGGCGCCATGAGACAATACGCCAGATGCTCAAATCCGCGCTGCAGGAAGTGCTCCGCTGCCGTCGCGGCCACGGCTGCATGGTCTGACTCGACGGCCGGTATATCCGTAACGGCTGTATGCTCCGCTGAGAGCATTACCGTCGGCACGGTTGTCTGCCGCCAGAGGGGCAGATACGCTGAGTCGGGTCCGGCGGGAAGGTAGCCGCACAAGATAGCCTGGACGTCCCAATTGTCTGCCAGGGCCTCGGGCGGATCGTTGGCCATCCCGCAGAGAATGGGCAGCCATCCGCCTTTTCGGGCGTATTCCAGCGCGCCGGCCCGGCTGGCTTCGTGCAGGCTCAGCAGCAATACGCCCGGCGGGTTGGGATGTTTGGATTGCGCCATGGGACTATCTGGAAAACACGGTATATCTATTAAAAACGCGGGTACCGTTTTCGTCAAGGATTCATTAGGATCATCGAGCAAATTAACTCAGCGGCGTTGGCCCCCGCCTGATGGGCGGGGGAACAATTTAAAGGAGATTGATGATGATCGCGAAGACAGTTGTAGCCCTCGGACTGGTGTTGTGCCTGGCGTCAGCAGCGCAGGCGACCGTGACCTCGAATTACGCGTACTACCGGCTGGGCGAAGACCAAGGCGCTGTTGTCGGCGGCGACGCCTCTGCTCCGCAACTCGCCAACACGGATGGAACGACATTCCAGGACACGCTATATACGTACCTTGGCGGCAGTGGCGGCACGGCCGTCTATTCCGATGACGTCAAGGCCGGTTCCGGCAGCACGACGTCGGTCCTGCTGAACGGATGGGGCGGTTGGGCCAACAACATCGGCGGGGTCTGGGACACCGGCACGAATCCCAGCATCCAGGCGATGAGCGGCGGGAACTGGGGCATGGAAGTTTACGTCAAGTCGGTCGGCGCCTCTTTTGCCAACGACGGCCGTATCTACCAGAACGGCCGCGGCCCCATTGGCGGTCAGTGGTCGGCCCTGCAGGTCAGCGGCAACGGTTCCACATTGTTCCGCGAAGGCGACAATGGGACGCCGCAATGGTCCGCCAGCGCGATCGCCGACGAGCAGTGGCACAGCGTGGTGCTCGTGCAGCGCGACAGCAGCTTCGCCGGCGATAAGTTCTACGTCTACTATGACGGCGTGCTGGCTTACTCCGACAACAGCCTTGGCCAGACCAGCACCCCGCAGAGCATGTTCATGCTGGGCGGCAGCGACGGCGCCACGTGGACCGGATACCTCGACGAGTTCCGGATCTTCACCTTCGACGCGTCGGCTGCCAATGACCAGATCCTCGCCGAAACGAACATGACCATCCCTGAGCCGGCAACGATGAGCCTGCTGGTCATCGGCGCTGTGGCGGGCTTGATCCGCCGCAAGAAGACGTAAGAAGATTTCCAGAAACACCGCGCTTGAAGGGCGCCTTGCCGTGGTTGCCCTCCAAGTGTCATGGCGGCCGGTCCCAAGGGGCCGGCCGCCTTATTGCGCTTCGGCACAGGCGGCAAGGACGGGCCCCAACCTTCTGCGCTCTCTTGTGAGTATCGTTGATTGTTGAAGTTCGAGGAGCATGGGCGGGACGCCCATACTCCTCACGTGCGAGACGCCCGTGCTACTCCAGAACCGGCACCGGTCCGGCCAGGGTGGCGAAGTCGGTGATGGCGCTGCGGTCGCCGCTGCAGACGAGTTCCTTGTTCATGCGCATCTCGGGCAGCTTGACGGCCATCCAGCGGGCCGCGACCGCCTTCTTCGATTCCTTGCCGGTGGCCTGGTCGCAGAACAGGGCGCCCACGATCGTGGCGATGGCCATGTCGACGATCTTGCGGCCGTACAGGTCGGTGTATTCCATGCCCTTTTCCTTGGCGAAGGCCATGGCCTCGGTAAGCAGGGCGTAGCCTTCCTTGACCTTGTCGACGGTGGGCTGGAGATCGGCGGGCCAATCGCGGTTGAGGAGCACCTCGTTCATCACGCCATCGACGCCGCCGCTGCTGACGCCGCGGACGGCCGCGACGACCTGGAGCTGGCTGGTGCCTTCGTAGATCGTCGTGATGCGGCTGTCGCGCAGGTACCGCTCGACGGGGTAGTCCTTCATGTAGCCGCTGCCGCCGAGCACGGCCATCGAGCCGTTGCTGACGCGCATCGACATCTCGGAGGCGTAGTACTTGGCCATCGGCGTGAGCATGCCGTTGAGCCGCTTGTACGTGCGGGAGGTCTGCTTGAGGGCCTTGGCCTGGTCCTTGTCGGTCACGTTGCCGAACTCGAGCTGCTTGAGGGCGCCGGTCTCGAGGTCGACGCAGAACGTCGCGTAGTACGTCAACGCGCGGGCGGCCTGCACGTCGACGTTCATGTCGATCAGCAGTTCGCGGACGGCCGGGAAGTTCTCGATCTCGGTGTCGAACTGCCGGCGGCTGTGGGCGTAATCGCGGGCGACGCGGTAGGCGGCCTCGCCGATGCCCAGGGCCTGGGCGGCGATGCCGATTCGGGCGCCGTTCATCAGGCTCATGACGTAGGTGATCAGCCCGCGCTGGCGCTCGCCGACGAGCAGGCCGGGGGCGTTGTCGAAGAAGATTTCGCACGTCGGGCTGCCGTGGATGCCCAGTTTGTTCTCCAGGCGGCGAATCTTGACCTTGGGACCGCGCTCGACCAGGATCACGCTCAGGCCGCGCCCGTCGGTGATCTCCGGCTCGGACCGCGCCAGCACCAGCAGCACCTCGCCGCAGCCGTTGGTGATGAAGCGTTTCACGCCGCGGACGAACCAGTTGCCCTTGTCGTCCTGGTACGCCTGCACCTTGACCGACTGCAGGTCAGAGCCGGCGTCAGGCTCGGTGAGCACCATCGCGCCGGTCCACTTGCCGCTGGCCATGGGGGGCAGGTACTGCTGCTTGATCTCTTCGCTGGCAAAAGCGTTGATCGTCTCGGCGATGCCCTGCAGGCCGTAGATGTTCATCAGCGACGCATCGGCGCGGCTGATCATCTCGTTGCTCATCGTGTAGACGAGCTGCGGGCAGTTGATTCCGCCGAAGCGGTAGGGCAGGGTGAAGCCCATCAGGTCGGCCTGGCCCAGCAGCTTGATCGCCAGGGCGATCCCGGGGGCATAGGTCACCGAACCGTCGGCGTTGAGGACGTTGCCGACCTTGTCGGTCTCCTCGGCCGTCGGGGCGATGCGGTCGCCGGCGATCTCGCCGAGGCTGGCGAGGATCTGGCGGTAGTTGTCGACAGCCTCTTTGGCGTCGGCGGGGGCAAAGTCGCACTCCTTGGCAAAGCGGAAGTCTTCTTCCACGATGCCCGCCAGGCGCGCCACGTTCATGTGGTCAAAGAGAAAGCTGATGTCTTCGTTATCGGTGTAGAAATTCGCCATTAGAGCTTCTTCCTTTTAGCCTCAGAAACTTTGCCACAAAGGTCACAAGGAACACAAAGGAGTTGTTTCTGTCTTATCACTTCGTGTTCTCTGTGATCTCTGTGGCCGATCTTCGCTTTCTGTTTTTCTTTTACTTCGTGTTCTTTGTGATCTTTGTGGCCAAGTTTTTGTTGTTACGCCTTGGCCGCCTGCTCGATCGAGGCGCCGCCGCGGATGGCCTTGATCATCTTGGGGATCACGATGTTCATGTCGCCGACGATGCCGTAGTGGGCGATGGAAAAAATCGGCGCCTCGCGGTCGGTGTTGATCGCCAGGATCTTGGCCGCTTCCTGCATGCCCGCGCGGTGCTGCACGGCGCCGCTGATGCCGCACGCCACGTACAGCGCCGGGCGAACGGTCGTGCCGGTCTGCCCGACCTGGTGGTCGTGGTCGACATAGCCCAGGTCCACGGCCGCCCGGCTGCCGCCGACGGCGGCGCCCAGGCAGTGGGCCAGATCCCAGATCAGCTTGAAGTTGTCGCGGCTGCCGACGCCGGCGCCGCCGGCGACGATGATGCGGGAGGCCTTGAGGTTGACCTTCTTCTCGCGACGCTCGCTCTCGAGAACTTCCAGCGGCAGCACCAGGGCGTCCAGGCCGCCCTTGCAGGCGACAACCTGCCCCTTGCGGGAGGGTTTGGCCTCGCTCATGGGCATGACGCCTTCGCGCACGGTGGCCATCTGAGGCCAGCGGTCGTAGTTGACGATCGTGGCGATGATGTTGCCGCCGAAAGCCGGGCGAATCTGCAGCAGCAGGTTCTCATGGTTGACCTCGCTGCCGGCGGGCTTGTGGTCGCCGATCTGCAGGTCGGTGCAGTCGGCCGTCAGCCCGCACTTCATGGCGCTGGCGACGGTGGGGGCCAGATCGCGTCCCATCGCCGTGGCGCCGTAGAGGCAGATCTGCGGCTTGAACTGCTCGATCAGCGAGCAGATGGCCGTGCGGTAGGATGCGTTCTGGTAGCGGGCCAACTTGGCGTCGTCGACGAGGTAGACCTTGTCGGCCCCGCGGGCGATGAGCGTCTCGGCCAGGCTCTTGACGCCCGAGCCCAGCAGCATTGCGCCGACGGGCACCTTGAGGGTGTCGGCCAGTTCGCGCGCCTTGGTCAGCAGTTCCAGCGGCACGTCCGACAACTGCCCCGCTTCCTGCTCGGCAAAAATCCAGACTTCGCCTTTTCGGTTTACGTCGATCATTGGCAAACTCGTTTTCCGTTGGTGAATCCGGCCTCGAAGAGGCCGGCAGGATTTAGCCGGAGGCGTAAGCCCCCGGAAAAGGTCAAAGAAGAAACCAGAGCCCCGAAGGGGCGAAAGATATTAGCGGTGAGTGTGCGGCCGGCACGGGATTGTGTCGCCCCTTCGGGGCTCTGACCAAGAGAGACCGCTGACCGGGGGCTGACGCCCCCGGCTAAGTTCTGTCGGCCCTTCGGGCCGAAGAATCCGCCGCTAGCGGGCGCGAACAACTCCCGCCGTGGCTCAAAGCATCCCGTCTTGTCAAAAGCTTCTTTCATATCCAGGCCGCAGAATCTTCCAGTATTCCAATATTCCAGTCTTCCTCTCCCCCATGGCGACCCGCAAGAAACAAAAACGCGTGTCGCCATGCCACCCACCCAATCATCCATACATCCGCCGCCGGCTATCCCAGCGTGTGTTCCTCAATCAGCTCATGCACCAGCCGAACGACGTCTTCGTCGGTGGGCTTGAACTCATGGTACTCGCCGCCGGTGAGGACGACCGACTGGATGCGATGCACCTTGGTCGGGCTGCCATCGCGGCCGCACCAGGCCAGGTCCGCTTCGATCTGGTCGAGGCTCATCTGCTCGATCAGCAGGCGCTTGTCCTTGAGCTTGGCGCAGTATTTCTCGACCTCGGTGGCCTTAAGTTCTTCGGTGTAATCTTCGTAATCGCCGGGCAGAAGGTTTTCAGCTTTCTTTTCGACCTCGGACTTGGCCATGGCGCGTTTGAACTTCATGATTCTCTTGGTCGCGCGGGGGCGGGGCTCATTGGCGGTGTCCATCACCGTCACCAGCACCGGCAGCTTGGCACGGACGACTTCCCATCCGTTGCCGACGTTGCGCCGCACGGTGATCTTTCCGTCGGTGATCTGCACGGTCTCTTCGAGGTAGCTGATCAGCGGCAGGCCCATTTTCTCGGCCAACTGCGGACCGACCTGGGCGGTGTCGCCGTCGATGGCCTGGCGGCCGCACAGGACGATGTCGGGTTTGAGCTTGGCCATCAGGCGTGAAAGGATGTAGCTGGTGGCCAGAGTGTCGGAGGCGGCGGCGCGCCGGTCTGTAATAAGGATGGCGCGGTCGGCGCCGCGATAGAGGGCTTCGCGCAGCACGTCGCAGGCGGTGGGCAGGCCCATGGTGACGACCGTGACGGTTCCGCCGTGGGCGTCGCGGATCTTCAGCGCCTCTTCCAGGGCGTTGAGATCTTCGGGGTTGAAGATCGCCGGAAGGGCGGCGCGGTTGACGGTTCCGTCTTCCTTCATCGCCTCGCCGGTGATCCGTTTGGTGTCGGGCACCTGTTTTACGCAAACGACACAGTTGTATCCCACGTCATCGACTCCTGTCTTGTGGGCTGCGGCACGCAGGCGTGAACCGCAGGCCGCCGCATAGCCAAGTGGCCCGCCGGGGCGGGCCGATCGTTCAGAACGTACGGGGGCAAGATATTACGGGGCGCTTCGGGGCAAGTCAAGCGCCAAAAATAAGGCGTGAAGGCGGGGCATGGATGTCGCGGTTGTGTGGCATGGGCGTCTCGCCCATGCTCCCGGTGTGGCATGGGCGTCTCGCCCATGCTCCCCGGAACGTCACAGTCAGGGACACGCACAACGGAGTTGTGCCTGGCACCCGGGGACGGCTACACCTCAATCCCGATACAAAATAATGTCATTTCCGCAATACCGCAACATCCGCAGAGTTTAACAGGTATCCGGCTAGTATTCACCAGAGCGGCGATGGCGGTGTGTGGCCGACACGTCGCCCGCTCTTGCAGGACATAAAGGAGATACGTGATGATCCGCCTTATCGCACCCTTATTGGCAGCGTGCCTGGCATTGGCGTCGACGGCATCGGCCGCCGACGACCAGGCCGCCCAGGCCCAGAAGCAGGCCCAGGCCTCCGTAAAGGAAGCCCAGGCCGCACAGCAGGACGTCCAGGCCGCCCTGAAGAAATATGAAGACGCCCGCCGCAAGGCCGAAGTCCTCACCCGCAAGGCCTACGCCGAAAAGCAGCGGGCTGAACAACTGGCCAAGGCCCAAGCCAAAGCCCAGGCCCAGGCCTCCAGGAAAACCGCCGCCAAGACGCCCGCCAAGCCCGAGACGGCCAAAAAGCCCGAGGCCAAGAAGCCAGAAGTGAAAAAGCCCCAGGCCAAGAAACCCGAGGCGAAGAAGCCTGAGGCCAAAAAGCCAGTGGCCAAGAAGCCTGAGACGAAGAAGCCCGAAGCCCAGAAGCCCGAGGCCAAGAAGCCCGAGGCCAAGAAGCCTGCCGTTGCCCGCCAGGCGCCGCCCGCCCGGCCTCACGCCAGCTTCGAAGATGTCATGGGCGACCCGGTCAAGTCCGGCTTCCTGGCCATCGCCAGGATCAAGGCCATAACGGCCAGAACGCAGTCGACCACGATGACCCAGGCGGCACTGGAAAAGATTTCCAAAGAAGCCGTCAGCCTGTCCGTGCGTCGGGCGGCGCTTTTTGCCCTGGCGGAACTCGATGAGAAGAACGGCAACGCCGAAAAGGCGGCCGACCGGCTTGCCCAGGCGACGAAGATTCCTGCTGAGCCCAAGCCCCAACCCAAGCCGGCCATGGGGATGATGGGCATGATGCAGCACGGTCAGATGATGCAGCACGGCCCGATGATGGGCGGAGGAATGATGGGACGCGGGCAGATGGACAAGCCCGCCTCGCCCGCCGCGGAGAAGCGACCGGCATGCCCGAGCGAAAACTGCCCGAAGATGAAGGACGGCAAAGGTCCCTCGCCCCAAGGCAGAATGATGCCCGGCCCGATGCATGGACAGATGATGATGCGAGGCCGCATGCATGCCCATGACGGCCTCGACCGCGAGCAGATGCGCCAGCGCATCCGCGAGCACATCAAGGAAGGGCTCGATTATCTCGCCAAGCGCACGGCGGAATACCAGAGCCAGCGCCGTGAATTACCTCGCGGCGAGATGGACCGCCAAAGCCGCGGCCAGCGGGACATGGAGCGCGGCCGCGATCCCTGGATATCCCACCATGGCCGGCACGAGTCGGATGCGCCTCAGGCCGGCGACGATGCCAAGGCCCAGCAGGCGCGGCATATCCAGCAGTGGCTCAAGGACAACCCGGACATGGCCCGCAGGATCTTTCAGGACCTGCGAGCCGGCGCCGCCCAGCCGCCTGCCGCCCATCCGGAAAGATCCAAGCCGCCGGCGCCTTCGGCACAGCCTCGTGGCCAGACCAAACCCGACCAACCGGACCGCCAGAAGCTCGAGCAGGAGCTCAAGCAGCTCCGCCGTGACCTGGAACGGCTGGAAAAAATGGAACAGTGACGGATTCAACCAGCACCGATTCAAGGAAGCACGGCACTGGGGGGCCGTGCTTCCGGTTTTTTTCGTGCATGACCGCCGCGGGCGAGACTACCATGACGATCAATCGGCGGCGCCAGACGGCGCGGCCATTTCAATGGGAAAGGGTTCGGCGATGAAGAACTGTTTTTCGATCCTGCTTCTGGTCAGCACAGTGTTCTTGATTGGCTGCTTCCCTGTCGAGTTGAGCGTCTCCAAGGACGGGCAGGTTCTCATCCCGCGCCAGGAGGGGTTCTACCTGCTCAAGACTGCCGACGCGGCCGAGGCCAAACTCATCTACTCGCCCAAGGGCGAAAAGCCGGTCTGGGCGGCCTTTACCCCCGATGCCAGTAGCGTCCTGGCGCTGAGCCAGGGCAAAGGCGACATGGGCGATACCAATTACACGCTGCGCCGCATGGGGCCGGACGCCAGTGCGCTCAAGGCGTTGATGACGGCGTCTAACCTGCTGTACGCGCGAGTCAGCCCTGACGGCGCCAAAGTCAGCCTCGCCCGGGCCTCGGATACCGAGAGCAAGACCCTGGCCAAGAAAATGCCCGAGCTGCTGGTGGTCTCGACCGCCGATGGCGCCAAGAAGCCGCTGCTGTCGGACGTGGCGGCCGTTCACCGCTGGACGACCGACGGCAAGGGCATTCTGGCCGTTCACGTCACCTCGCGCGAGAAAGACGGCGACCAGTATGTCGGCAAGCTTGTGATCGTGGCCGTGGCCGACGGAAAGACTACCGACGCCGCCTCGGTTCTCGCTGGCGACAAGATCTACATGGACGTTTCGCCCGACGGCAACAAGGTGCTGTTGACAGCCCTGAAGGTGTTGCCGACCGCCCAGGCGGTTCCCGCCAAGTCGGACGAGAAACCCTCGCTGTTTGAGATCGACCTGCGCAGCGGCCAGGTGCGCTTGCTCAAGCAAAAGGCGCTGCTGGGGGTGTATTCGCCCAAGGGCGACAAGGTGCTGGCGGCCACCGAAGGCGGCGAGGGCACGACCGAACTGTCGATTGCTTCGGGGGATATGAAGGAGTTCAAGACCATCGCCACCGACGCCGCCAAGTCGGCGGGGTCCAGTGAAATCTATCCCGGATGGCTCAACAACGACACGGTGCTCTACGTCGGCCTGCGGGCCGTCTACGGCACCGAAGCCAAGAACTTCCAGCTCATGGCCCTGTCCGCCGATGGCAAGACCCGCCGCAACTTCCAACCGACGATCGATCAAGCGGTGGAACAGAAATAGAATCAATCACGGTCTGCATTCAGCGCAAGCACGGTCCCAAGGGATCGTGCTTGCGTTTTCATAAGCGGTCGAGCTTGCTCGACGCAGTTTTCCTGATCGTGAAACAATCGCGCGGGCAAGCCCCGCCGCCAATCACTCCAGGTTCGCGTGACGCTGGCGGTATCGGTCGATGTCCAGCTTGAGGCGATCGGAAAGGATGTCGAACACGGCGTCGAGGCACAACCCGGCGGCGTGCTCGAAGACGCACGCGCGGGTGACGATGTCGTCGGCCTCGGCGGGGATGATGACGACCTTGTCGGCGGTGTCGGCCAGCGGGCTGCTCGCCTCGGCCGAGAGCACCACGACTTTGGACCCAAGCTTTCGCGCGCGGTCGGCCATGTACTGCGTGTAGCCCGTCTGGCCGGTGCAACTGATCGCCACCAGCAGGTCGCCCTCTGCCGCGGCGGGGGTGATCGTCTCGCCGGGCACGTACGCCGTCAGGCCCGCGTGCATCAGCCGCATGCCGAAGCTGCGGGCCACCAGCCCGCTGCGCCCCGCGCCGGTCACGAACGTGCGCCCGACCGTCGGGAGCATGTTGGCCAGCACCAGCAGGCCCGCCCAGTCGGCCTGCTCCATCGCCCGGTCGATCAGCGTCAGCAGCTCGCGACCGGCGGTCTTGACCTTGTCGCTATCCCACGATGGCATCGCCGGGGCCTTTCTTTTCCCACCGCTTGAGGTTCACCACGGCCGCCAGCGTGCTGCCGCTGTCGCGGATCTCGCGGCGGATGCGGTTCTCGGCCTCGAGCACGTCGGCGGCGCGGTTGGCCATTTCGACTGCTCGGGTGCGCGGCAGCACCATCACGCCGTCGTCGTCGGCGACGATCCAGTCGCCGGGAAAGATCGCCTGTCCGCCGATGGCGATGGGGGCGTTGATCTCGCCCAGACCGTGCGGATCGCCGGCGTGGCTGCATGTCAGCGTCGACCAGACGGGCAGGCCCAGGCGGCGGATGTCAGCCGTGTCGCGAACGGCCCCATGCACCACCAGTCCGGCGATCTGTTTGTTCCTGGCGCTCTCGGTGGCCAGTTCGCCCCAGACCGCCGGGGCCAGCCCGCAGGCGTCGATCACGATCACGTCGCCCGGCCCGGCGGCGTCGATGGCCTCGACGGGCTTGGCCCAGTCGCCCGGCAGGGTCCGCACGGTGACGGCAGGCCCGCAGGCGAAGGTGCCCGGGACGAGTTGCTTCAGGCCCGGCAGGCACGCCAGGCGATGGGCGCCGTCGGAGATATTGCTGGTGCGCACCTTCGCCAGCAGCTCGCGCAGGCCCGAGCCCGAGGCCCGCTTGAAGTGCTCACTCGCCACCGCTTGGCCTGATTCCATCGCTTTGCGGATGGCCGCCGTGGCCGCCCGCGGGTCGTCGGCCTTGGTGATGGCCCCGCCGACGATGATGACATCGGCGCCGGCCGCCACCGCCGCCGTGGCGGTTTCGGAATTGATGCCGCCGGCCACCGCCACGGTGAGATTCGTGGCCGCTCGCACGGCCTTGAGCAGCTCCATCGGATCGCGCCCCTGCATCTGCTGGTCGATGGGGCAGTGTACGTCCACCCAGTCGACGCCCATCTCGCTCATGCGAGCCGCGGCGGCCGCCGGATCAGGGATGCCCATCAGGTCTACCGCCACGGCGATGCCGTAGTGCTTGCCCGCCTCGACGCACTCGCGGATGGTGCTTTCGCTGGCCGCGGCGCACACGGTCATGACCTGCGCGCCGGCCTTGGCTGCCGCCTCGGCCTCGATGCGCCCGGCGTCCATGGTCTTGGTGTCGGCGATGATCGTTTTGCCGGGCAGGAGCTGGCGAAGCTTACGCACCGCGTCGAGCCCTTCGGACTTGATCAGCGGCGTGCCGGCCTCGAAGTAATCCGCCCCGCCATCGGCGGCCGCCTTAGCCACCGCCAGCGCCCGAGGCAGTTCCAGAAAATCCAACGCCACTTGAAGTTTGGCTTTGCTCATTGCTGCTCGTCATCCAGGAGCTTTTGAAGAGGGGCCAGAAGGAGTGGAAGATCATGCTGAATTGTGCGCCATACGATGGTCTCGGACACGCCAAAATAGACATGAACCAGTACGTTTCTTGTTGCGTTCATGAGGCCCCAGGGGATTTCGGGATGGTTCGCCACGATTTGCTTGGGCATGGCCCGAGCCGCCTCTCCAATGATCGTAAAGTTTCTGGCGACTGCATCCACCGTCTTGCGGTCAGCGCAAAACGCTTCAAAAGTCATATTGCGAGTGTACTCTTCAATGGCATGCACGGCATCTATGATATCTCTGACGCGGAATTTCCAATCTCTAGGCGGCACGTACGGCCTCCTTGAGAATTTGTTCTCGCATCTCTTTTCGCAGCGCATCGCATGTTGCCAAGTCGACCTTTGTCCCCAGTATGCCTTCCAGAAAGAGCTTCAGGCCACAAAATGTAAACAACCCCACCGGCTCGGAGAACTCCACCAGAATATCTACATCGCTGAAATCCGTGGCCTCGTCGCGCGCGACCGAACCGAAGATCGACAGCGACTTGACGTGGAACTCGTCCATGCGGTTGCGGTTGTCGTGCAGGATTTTGATAACCTGTTCTTTCTTCATATTGCACCTTTGGCTTATTATACGGCCGCTGCAGGCGTGTGTCACTAACCCAAGCAGGAGCAAGCACTGGTGGACTTCATCAATCTCAGCGAATTGAACGTCGAGCGGATCTGGGCCGATGCGGTCAGGCTGATGGACCGGGTGGGCTTTTCAGTTCCCAATCCTTCCACCCTCAAGAAGCTGCAGGGCAAGCTGCCGCTGCGCGGCGGCCGCGTGTGCGTTCCGCCGCAGACAGCCCAGCATTACGCCGACGAGGTGCGGACGCGATTTGGCTCCAAGCCCGAGGAGCTCGTTGTCAAACCCGTCGACAAGCTGAGCCTGTTCAACTCGTACCTCAACACGCACTGGGTCGATCCGGCCGACGGGCAGATCAAGCTGCACTCGACGGCAGACGTGATCCGCCACACCAAACTGGTTCTGGCGCTGGCCGAGGAGGGGACCATTGCACCCAATACCGCCGGCGTGCCGCAGGACGTGCCGCCGGAAATGCGGTTCATCATGGCCCACTACCTTCGGTGCCTTTACCTGCGCCAGCCGGGTCCCTTCGGGCTCATCCACAGCGAGGCCATGATGCGGTACTTCATCGAGATGGACGCGGTGATGGGGTTCCGCCCTGCTGTGGGCACCGAGATCATCTCGCCGCTGCAGTTCGCCGGCGATTCGGTCGACCTGGCGCTGGAGTACCACGACAAGGGCGTGCAGGTCTCGTGCGTCGATCCCATCCCGATCATGGGCGTCACCGCGCCTTCAGACTGGCACATGGCCTGGGCGCAGACTCTTGCCGAGAACATCGGAGCCTACACGATCTTCCGCGAGTGCGGCGTTGAGAAGATGGGCCCGCCCTCGATCCGCCTGTTCACGCCCAATTGGGCCGCCTCGACCGTCTCCTTCAGCGGCCCGCAGCACGTGCTGGCGCTGATGACGCGCCGCAAGGTGCGCGAGTTCTTCAACATGCCCACGCCCTGGGGCGAACTGCTGCTGGTGAGCTCCAAGGCCCCCGACGCCCAGGCCGCCATCGAGAAGACTGCCGGCTGCATCCTGGCTCGCGTCTTCGGTCTCTGGGGCGTCGAAGGCGCCGGCGGGCTATGGATGGACGAGATCTTCAGCCCCCAGCAGCTCATCATCGACATCGAGGCCAAGCACTTTGCCGAGGGCGTCCGTGCCGATGTGAGCCCGCGAGAGGGCGACGTGGTAGCCGTCGTCGAGGAAGGCCTCCGCAGCGGCGGGTTCCTCCAGGCCGACATGACGCTGGAAAACTTCCGTGACTTCGTCTGGAACGCGGCCGTCTCCGACCAGCGCCCCCGCGGAAGCTGGACCGGCGACCACACCACGCTGCTGAAGAAAGCCACCGCCATCGCCGCGGACAAGCCCTCCCAGTACACCTATGAAATGACCGACACTCGCCGCGAAGGGCTTGACCGGATCATCGCCAAGGCGAGAAAAGAGTTTGGAGCATGATCCTACTTCTCAGCCCGAGAGGTCGTTGACGCCGGTGCCGTGCCGCCGACGGCATAGCAGGCGAGCTGGCCCGACCCGTCCTTGATGAGCAGGCATCCTTCGCCGAGGGCGACGTGGGAGTAGCAGTGGCCTCTGCTGTTGGCGATAGGATTCTCCAATGCGGCCAGTTCCTTGTATTTGTCGGGCGAGTTTCGCGCCGACTCCACCAGCAGCAGTCGCCGGTCGCCCCAGGCGATGAGCTTGTTGTCGCCGGTGACCAGTACCGATCCGGTCTCGCCGCCCATGGACCCTCCCTCCCACTTAAGAGCTCCCGTGGCCCAGTCCATGCAGTAAAGCTTTCTGCTAACGTCATAGACGTAGCCGTCGTGGGCGACAGGACTGCACACGTAGCTCTGGCGCACACCTTGCCACTGGCGGACGATCCCGCCGGGGGCTATTTTGAGGAAGGTGGACTTCTTGCCCGAAGCGTACTGGGCCGTCCCGGTTATGAGCACGGTGTCACCCAAAACGCAAGGCGTGGGTATGTTCACGTTGAATGGCATGGCCCACTGGAGAAAGGCGACATTTTGCCCTTCGTGCCCGGAGTCGGCCCGCATCACGCGCAGCCCCTCCAGCGTGAAGCTGACGACGCAGGCAATGCCCTCGATCTCCATCATCACCGGACCGCAACTGTGGCCGGCCTGGCTCTTGTCCTGTGATGCCCAAACCCTGCGCCCGGTGCGCTTGTCGAAGGCCATGATATTGCCTTCCCGTGTGCTGCCAACCTCCATGATTGCCCAATCTTTGTAGATAAGGACATTCCCCGTGTAGCCGTAGTCCCTGCCGGGGTCTTGCCTGGCACTGCTGTGCCGGGCCGTGACTTTGTAAGCGTCGTACAGGTTGATATGCCAGACCTTCCTGGCTTGGTTATCGGCAGTATCCCAGCAGTACAAGTCGCCGTCGTTGCCCCGCGTGTAGAGGTATCCGGTGTCCTTATCAAATGTGGGCGTGCAGGTAGGTCCTTCGGGGGATTCCCCCTTCTGAAACCGCCCGTCGCGTCTGGCCTTGTATTCCTGTTTCCAGATCGTTTTGCCGCTCTTGGCGTCCAGGCACCGCACGACATCCCCCTGCCCGCCCCAGCCCATGACATAGACTCTGCCACCGACGATAATGGGCGATCCGCCCAGACCAGCACCCACCGACATCTGCCATCTTTTGCGGATGTTCCATTTTGTGCCGTCCCATCCGGAGGGGGCAGTGGTCACGCCATTACGCGCGGGGCCGCGCCACTGAGGCCAGGATTGAGCTTGAATTGCGCTTGTCGCCAGGATGACGCCGAGCAGAAATACTACGGTTCGCATCCTCATGATTACAGGCCTCTTTCACGCTCATGCGCATCGCCATTGAGATCCTGCGCACCTGCACAGGCGACTGTGGCGAAGATCGGGCAGCGGCGATTGAACTGTCGCTCGAAATCATCCACCACCTTCTCGCATACCGCATCGGCGGCGGCAGCGTCGGCCAGAATGATCGCGCAGCCGCCGAAGCCTCCGCCGGTCATTCTTGCCCCGTACACGCCGGAGCACTTGGCGGCTGAGGCTACGATGGTGTCGAGTTCTTCGCAGCTTACGTCGTAGTCGCCGGCCAGCGACTCGTGTGAGGCGTACATCAGTCTACCGAAGGTGGTGTAGTCGCCGGCCTTGAGGGCGGCGACGGCGTCAACGGTGCGGGCGATCTCGCCGACGGCGTGGCGGGCGCGGCGGAGTTCTTTGCCTTGGAGCGTGCCGGCGGCCGCGGCTTCTTCGATCTGCGCCGGCGTCACGTCGCGGAGCATTTTGACGCCGAGCTTTGCAGCCGCGGCGTAGCACTGGTCGCGGCGGGCGGCGTATCCGCCGTCGGAGAGTTCGTGCTTGACCTGCGTGTCGGCCACCAGCAACACCTTGGTCGGGTCGTCGAAGGGCACCTGCTCGACGGCGCCGCTGCGGCAGTCCAGCAGCAGGGCGTGTCCGGCGCGGCCCATGATGGCGATGGACTGGTCCATGATCCCGCATGGCGTGCCGGCAAAATCGTGCTCGGCCTTCTGGCATAGCAAGGCCAGCGTCCGGTCTCCCATCTTCCCACCGGCGGCGGCCAGCAGCGCAAGCGCGGTAGCCACCTCCAGCGAGGCCGACGACGACAGCCCGCCGCCCAGCGGCACGTCGCTGTCGAAGAACAGATCCGCCCCGCCGAGCTTGACGCCCGCGGCCAGCAAGCCGGCGATCACGCCGCGCGGATAGTTTGCCCATGCCGGATCGCCCTTGCGAACGTTGGACAATTCGACAACGGCAGGGTGGTCGCTCTGCGTCGAGGCCAATCGGATCGTCGATCCCTCTCTGGGCGCCCATGCCGCCAGCGTGCTGCGGTTGATGGCGATGGGCAGGACGAACCCGTCGTTGTAGTCTGTATGTTCGCCGATGAGGTTCACCCGCCCCGGCGCGCGGACGACGCCTGCCGGCGGGCGGCCGTACTGTTCTTCAAACCGTTGCTGCAATGCATGTACGTCTGTGCTCATAGTCGCAGGAGCGTACAAGCCTCCGCTGCGCGTGTCAACTCGCACGGGAATCGTCCGAAGATGTCTGGTACGACTGTCTGCGGCGGCTACGGCCGAGTCTGGAGTTGATAGCTGTGGGCCTCGCGGGCGGCGCCGGCGGAGTCATTGCCGGACTGAACGTATTGCACATGCACTTGCGAGGGCATGACTTTCACTCGCAGGTATCCGGAGCTGGGTTTGATCACGCCTTTTGCATAACCGTATCTGGCGCCGTTGGCGGTGCGACCGACGGGGCAGGCGGGCTGGGGGACCAGTTGGTAAACTATGCCATCGAGGTCCTGCTTGGCGTAGAAGTGGTCGTGGCCGTGGAAGAAGATCGTCACGTGGTTCTTGACCAGCAAGTCGTGAATGGGCATGGGCCAGCCGGGGCGGTTCTTCTCAAAGCCGCGCGTGCCGTCGGGGTTGGCGCCGCCCCACTCATACAAGCCCGCGGCCTCGCCGCCGCCGCGCCCGGCCTCGTCGGCTCCGCCAACGAGTTGGTGGCAGAAGACGAACTTCCATTTCGCTTTGCTGCTTTCCAGCGTGCTCTTGAGCCAATCGTACTGCTCGCGCCCCAGCGTGGCTCAACCCCGAGCCCTGCCGCGTGACGTTGGACCTGGTCAGCGATGGGCCGTTAGCGGGCGACTGGTTCACCCCCGCGCCGCACCAGTCGCGGCCGTAGTTGCTTGCGAACCACCAGAACATAGTGCCCAAAGCCGTTGCGCTGGCTCATGATCGCGAGACCTCAAGGGTCGCGTTGCGGGTCTTTCTGGGGGTCGCTCTTGACATGCAGCGTTTGCGTGGGGAAGGCGAACTCGATGCCTTCGTCGTTGTAGCGGCGCAGCAGTTCCATGTTGAAGTCGTGGTTGAATTCGAGGTACTGCCACCAGTCCGGCGGGGTGAACCAGTACAGCACGATGATGTTCAGGCTGGTTGCGTTGAACTCGTTGAAGTACGCCCGCGGCGGAAGGTCCGGCGGGAAACTGTCGCTGCGCCGCTGGAGCATCTCGCGGAGGATCTCCACCGCCCGCTGCACTTTCTGCGGCGGCGTGTCGTAGGGGATCGTGACGTTCAACAACCGCCGGATCGACCGGCGGCTGCCGATGTTCTCCACCGGCTCGCTGGCGACCAGCGAGTTGGGCACGGTCACGAGGTTGCCCTCCAGCGTTCGGATGCGGGTCGAGCGAAAGCCCACTTCCTCGACCGTTCCGTCATAGCCCTTAATGACGATGCGATGGCCCAGGGAGAAGGGGCGGTCGGTGAAGATCGTGACCGACCCGAAAAAGTTGGCCAGCATGTCTTTGGCCGCCAGGGCGAAGGCCAAGCCGCCCACGCCCAGCCCGGCCAGCAGCGGGCCGATCTCCAGTTCAAAGATATTCTGGGCGATAAAGATGACGGCGACGATGATGACGAACACCCGCAGGGCCTTGCGGATCAGCGGGACGATCTGCACGTCGAGCATCGTTTCGCTGCGGGAGGCGTGCCTGTGCAGCACGTACGCGACGATGTCGACGAGGCTAAAGACGATCCACGAGACGCCGATGGCCGCTATGGCGGCGCAGGTATGGTTCCAGAACGGTCGCAGCGACGCGAGCGTCTCGGCCGGGCCTGTCGCGGTGAGGGTGGGGCGCACCCACGTCAGGATCATGAACTGCCCCGCCAGGTACAGCCCGCCGGCCAGCGTCAGCATCACCGCCGGGCGCGCCACGCTCGTCAGCAGCATCCCCAGCAGGTGCAGCCGCCCACCGCTCAACCATCGCCCGTGGCGGGTCAGCACCACCGAGACGATCTTGCCGACGACCAGGCTCAGCAAAATCATCCCCAGCAGCATCGCCCAACGCCACAGCTCATTGCCCAGAAATTGGTAATGCAAATCCAGTTGCTCCTATTGGCCCGGCCTTAGACTATAATCGCTGCGGGAGGGCCTGTCATCGTCAAGTGTCTATTTATATGCTCAGTTACGCAGAGGCCATGTATCCCTGCCATCGCAAGTATTTATAAAGCCACACAACGGCTTTGATAAATACTTGGTGCCTCCGCCGCGGCTTTCCCTGTGACTGAGGTATCCCTGGGCTTACCACGGGCAAGATGCCCCTGGAACTCACGGGCGGGACGCCCGTGCTACGGGGCGAAAAGTTCGATCTTGACGGTCCCGCCCATCAACCGGTATCATACGGTTGATACCTAGCTCAAAGGGGCCGTCGGCAATGTCGCCGCCGGCGCCGATGAGACTTGATGTGGCGGCCGAGGTTGAAGTTTTCTTTGTGCCGGCCGTCCGACAGCGGCGCCCGTCCCTCAGGGAAGGCGTTGGCGGCATCGCCCCGCAAGGGGACCCTGAAAGCTGTATAAAAGGATGTCGCTGCGTGGGGCGTCGATCATCGTCCGCAGCGGTCACGGGGCCGGCGGGCGGGGCCTTCGGGCCATAAACTTTCGCATGAGCAATCCTGGCGTGGTTTTACGAATGGGTTCCAACATGAGCGGTAAGCCGACACTGTGGCAGCGGGGTGTTCGTCCCGGGCCTGAATCGGCCGATTTGCGGCGGCGAGAGCTTCGCCGGGCGCTGCTCTAGAAGACCCTGCCGGATCAAACGCGAAAATCGCTGTCGGATCGGGGACTGCACTGGCCTCGGCGCGCTGCCTTGACTTGAAAGGGACGCGCCCATGATTGAATCGACCCCTCCCACCCTGGCCATGCTGGCCGATACCGCGGCGCCCATGGTCGTCGCGCTGGCGTTCGCTGCCGCCATCCTATCGGTCATCATCACCGCCATCATCATGAAGATCATCGAGCGGGCCCGCCACGCCGGGCAGATGGCCGAGTTTGACGCCATCCGAAAAGCCGCCGAAGCCAAAGCCCAGGAGATCATCGCCAAAGCCGAGGCCACCGCCAAGACCCAGTCGCTCCAGCGCCGCGAAGAGTTTGACGCCGAAACCGAGGCCACCCGCCGCCAGCTCCGCGAAGAGGAAAAACGCCTCGCCAAACGCGAAGACACGCTCGACCAGAAGCTCGAAACCGTCAACACCAAGGAACGCATGCTCGAGACCAGCCAGAAGGCCCTGGTCGAACGCGAGCAGGCCTTGACCAAAAAGGACCGACAGCTCAACGAGCTCATCGCCCAGCAGCGCACGCAACTGATGAAGGTCGCCCAGATGTCCAAGGAAGAGGCCCAGCGCCACGTCCTGGAACAGGTCGCCAAGGAAATGGAGACCGAGTCGGCCCAGCTCATCCAGCAGCGCCTCGACGCCGCCAAAGAGACCGCCGAGGAACAGGCCCGCGAAATCCTCATCACCGCCATCCAGCGATACGCCGCCGACCACACCGCCGAGGCCACCGTCTCGACGGTTACCATCCCCTCCGACGACATGAAGGGACGCGTCATCGGCCGTGAAGGCCGCAACATCCGCGCCTTCGAAAACGCCACCGGCGTCGACGTCATCGTTGACGACACGCCCGGGGCGGTGGTGGTGTCGGCGTTCGACCCCGTGCGGCGCGAGATCGCACGCAAGGCCCTGGAGAAACTCATCGTCGACGGACGCATCCACCCCGCCCGCATTGAGGAAGTCGTCGCCGCCACCGATAAGGAAGTGCGGAAACTCATCGTCGAGCGCGGCAAGGCCGCCGTCGTCGAGGCCAAGGTCCGCGGGCTGCATAACAAGCTCGTCGAGCTGCTCGGGCGCCTGAGCTACCGTACCAGCTACGGGCAGAATGTCCTGCAGCACTCGATGGAAGTGGCGTATCTGGCCGGAATGATCGCCGAGGACCTCGGCCTCAATGGCACCATCGCCCGCCGCGCCGGACTGCTCCACGATATCGGCAAGGCCGTCGATCACGAGGTCGAGGGCGGACACCCGCAGATCGGCGCCGACCTGCTTAAACGATACGGCGAGAAAGACGAAATCGTCAATGCCTCGGCCGCCCACCACGGCGATACGGCCGTCGAGAGCTACTACACCCCGATCGTGGCGGCCGCCGACGCCATCAGCGCCTCACGCCCCGGTGCCCGGCGCGAGATGCTCGAGCGATACGTGCAGCGTCTCCAGAAGCTCGAAGAGATCGCCACGGCGTTCGAAGGCGTCAAGCAGGCCTACGCCATCCAGGCCGGTCGCGAGGTGCGCGTGATGGTCGATGCCGAAAACGTCGACGACCGCCTCTCGAGCAAGATCGCCCGCGACATCGCCCGCCGGATCGAGGAAGAGATGGAATACCCCGGCGAAGTTCGCATCACCCTGGTGCGTGAAGTGCGTTGCGTGGAGTACGCCAGGTAGAGCAGTAATCAGTAAGCCGGAATCAGGAACCACCGTAATCGAAAGACGCCTCACAGCAAGCGTGCTGTGAGGCATCTTTTTTCTGTATGACCCTTATCGCCGGGCGACGTAGACGGCACCGCATACCACCAGAACCGGGGCGCTGGCGATGAGCATGCCTTTGGTCACGCCGGTCATGCAGTCTGCCAAGGCGAGGATGGCGCCGGTGAGAAACACCGCCGCCGCCAGGATCGCTGCCGCCAGAACGATTGTGTCAAGCTTGCGAGGGTTGGGCATTGTCGTCGCCTCCGACGAGCGTGGGATTGTGGCTTGACCCTATCACCAGGCAGACGATCTGGATGATCGGGAAGGTTCCCCAGAACACGATGTCGGAGATCGATTCGCTCCAGACAATCTTGCCCGGGTCGAACGCTTCGAGCAGGATCGTGCCCACCAGGTACCACAGGCAGCCGATGATGTTGAGCTTGAGCCCCCACCGTGCGGGCAGATACACGCCGATCAGGGCGATCCAGAATATCAGCCCGCTGCTGAGATTCAGCGCCGCTCCGCCGAACCGCTGGCCTTGGGAAGGATATAGCATCTCCGTCAGGGCGTTGTTCCACTTGATGCTGCCCAGCGCTCCGGCCACCGCCAGCACCGTGGCCATGATCGCCAACATCACCAGACCGACCTTGCGCAACTTGGCCAGTCGTTCCGCGCGTGTCTGCGTCGGGCGCCCCAGGCCGTCTCGATAATTCTGGGCAGAATAAACCACAGGAGCAGGAGGAGGAATCGAACCGGGATTGTTCGCGCTCATCGGTATCTCCTTTGGCCAGGCTATGGAGGAGGCACTTGCTCTCCCCGTTGTCACAAAGCATACCCGCCGCCGAGGCGGGGGGCAAAGGAATTAGAATTGGCAAAGGACGCCTCACAACAAGCCTGCTGTGAGGCGTCCGGTCTGTTTACCTGCTTCTCCGCGGTCTGTGCGATCTCTGCGTCGAGACCGCTTCGACGAACCCCTCTCAATGCAGTTTCGCGATGCTGGCGAACTGGTCCTTCAGCGCCGGGTACAGGGCGGCGTATTGCGTGTAGAGCTTGGCGTACAGCGCCTTGCTCTTGGCGTTGGGCTTGACGGTGCGGGTGACTTTGATGCCCGCGGTGCAGGCCTGGCGGATGTCCTTGAACGCGCCGCCGCCGACCGATGCCAGCAAGGCGGCCCCGTAGGCCGGACCTTCGTGGCAGTTGATCGTCGCGCAGGGGGCGCCGTAGATGTCGGCCTGGAGTTGGCGCCAGAACTCGCTGCGGGCGCCGCCGCCGGACAGACGCACCTGGCTGATCGTGCCGACCTGCTTGCGCAGCAGCGTCACCGCGTCGTTCATGGCAAAGGTCACGCCCTCGAGCACCGAACGCACCAGTTCGCTGCGCGTCGTGCGGCTGTGGATGCCGATCCAGCACGCCTTGGCGTTGGGGTCGCCGTGGGGCGTCCGCTCGCCGGTCAGATACGGCAGGAAGAACAGCCCCTCGCAGCCCGCCGGAGCCTGCTTTGCCTGGGCGGTCAGCAGTTCGTAGGGATCCAAGCCTTGCTTCTTTGCCTGGGCGATCTCAGACGCCCCCAGCACGTTGCGGAACCACTGATAGCTGCCGCCGGCCGACAGAATACAGCCGAACATGCAGTATTCGCCGGCTACCGAGGCGCAGAATGTGCCGACGCGGCTTTCAGGATCGGTGGCATATTCCTTTGCGTGCGTGAAGACCACGCCGCTGGTGCCCATGCTGGCGCTGGTCAGCCCGGCAGTCACCACGCCGTTGCCCACGGCGCCGACAGGCTGGTCGCCGCCACCGCCGGTCACCAGCGTACCCGCAGCCATACCCAGTTCCGCCGCGGCGGCCGCCGTCAGCTTGCCGGTGACTTCATGGCTCTCGACCAGCGGGGGCAGGATGCTGGCGTCGATCTGGAATTTCGAGATGATCTCCTTCGACCAGGCGCGCTTGCGCTGGTCGAGCATGAGCGTTCCGGACATGTCGGAGACGTCGCCGACATACTCGCCGGTCATCTTCAGGCGGATGTAGTCCTTGGGCAGCAGGAAGTGCTTGATGCGGTCGTAGATCTTCGGCTCGTGCTTGCGCACCCACATCAGCTTGGTCAGCGTGAAGGAGGTCTGGGCCTGGTTGCCCACGAGCTTGATGAGGTTCTTCTTGCCGCCGACGGCCGCTTCGATCTCGCCGGCCTCGACTGCCGTGCGCTGGTCGTTCCAGATCAGGCTGGGGCGCAGCACCTTGCCGGCCGCGTCGGTAATCACCAGCCCGTGCATCTGACCGGAGAACCCGATCGCCGCGATGGACTTGGCATCGATCTTGGCCTTCTTGATGACGACCCGCACTGACGCGACAGTCGAGTCCCACCATTGCTCGGGCTTCTGTTCGCTCCATCCGGGCTTGGGGGCGTAAATAGGGTGCTCAGCCGTGGCCGTGGCGAGTACCTTGGCCCGCGCGTCCATGATCAGCGACTTGGTTCCGCTGGTGCCCACGTCGATACCGAGGAAGTATTGCATTTGTATTTTTCTGCCTTTCGGGATTAGTGCCTTGAACGGCTTTATCTATCATTTTCGTTGCGGCGCTTCAAGAACCAACCCATTTCAGTTTCGGGCGAATCTCAACGGAATTGCGACACAGGGGCGCAGAGGTTCAGAGGAAGACAGGGAAGGACTCTTTCCTCAGCGTCCTGAGCGAGCTCTGCGGCTGAGTCAAAAAGGAGATTCGCATGGTCCGTCTAAGAGAGTATTCCCATCTCTGTGCCTGTCGCTGGAACCTTTGGTCTTAGTTTGAAAAGCAATATATATGTTTGAAAAACGAGCCTGTTGGTTGCTTTTGAGGGTTTTTACCCACGTTTTAGGCCATGGAAAGGCTCAATTTTTGTTGAATTCGGCCTCAAGCTTGACTTTGCCCCTTTCAGGAAGTATGATGCGTCGAAATATGCTGACTACAACCTCCAATAAGCGCCAAGGGACCAAAAAGGGGCCGAAGGCATCGTCGGGGCCGGCAAAGAAGGCTCTGCGGACGTACGAATCCGCATTGAAATACCTTTTTTCGCAGACGGACTACGAGCAGATGCGCCGGGTGCGGTACAACGCCGATACCTTCAACCTCAACCGGATGCGGAACCTTCTCAAGGCCGTGGGCGACCCGCACCGCGATCTGCAGTGTGTGCATATCGCCGGCACCAAGGGCAAAGGCTCCACCGCCACGATGTTGGCGCACATGCTGGCCTCGTGCGACCATAAGGTCGGACTCTACACCTCGCCGCACATCGTCGACATCCGCGAACGCATCCGCGTCAACGGCGACATGATCTCGCGAGCCGACCTGACCAGCCTGATCTGCCGCTTCGAGCCGGTCATCGAGAAGATGGACGATAAACCGACCTTCTTCGAAATCTTCACTGCCATGGCGTTCATGCACTTTGCTGCCCAGAAGGTCGCCGTGGCCGTCGTCGAGACCGGCCTGGGCGGGCGGCTGGACAGCACCAACGTGCTCAAGCCCGCGGTCTGCGGCATCACCAGCATCTCATACGACCACATGGACCAGCTCGGTAATACGCTGGCCGCCATCGCCACGGAAAAGGCCGGCATCTTCAAGCGAGGCACGGTGGCAATCTCCGTCCCGCAGGTGCCCGAGGCCAAGCGCGCCCTCAAGCGGGCGGCTAAAGAAGGCAACATCCCGCTGGTCTTCACCGGCGACGAGATCGAGTTCTCCTACCGCGTCGAGTCCTCGCGCACGGCGGGCTGCCAGACCCGCGTCTGCCTCACCACTCCGCGCAGCCGCTTCGAGCACCTCACCGTGCCGTTGCTGGGCGAGCACCAGGCCGTCAACTGCGGTCTGGCCTTGGCGCTGCTGGACCAGCTCAAAGCCTCCGGAATGAAAATTGAAGACGCCAAGGCGGTCTCCGGTCTGGCCGACGTGTACGTGCCGGGGCGCATGGAGCAGATTTCCACCGATCCGCACATTCTCGTCGACGGCGCGCACAACGCCGCGAGCATCTCGGCCCTGATGCGCGCCATCGGGCAGCACATCCCGTACGACTCGATGGTGATGATCTTCGGATGCGCCGCTGACAAAGACATCGCCGGCATGATCGCCCAGGTCGCCACCGGGGCCGACAAGGTCATCTTCACCCGCGCCCGCGAAAACGCCCGCGCCGCCTTGCCCGAAGATCTGGCCGAAAAATACGCTGCCTGCACCGGCCGCGAGGCCCAGATCGCCCAGACACTCTCGACTGCCCTGGAGATCGCCTCCAGCGCCGTCACCCGCGAAGATCTGATCTGCGTCTGCGGGTCGTTCTATCTCGTCGGCGAAGCCAAACGCCTGCTCAAGAACTAGATGTCGGTCAAGATGCCCGCGCCGTGGCGCGGGCTGCCTTTCGCCACATGTGCAGGGGCGTGCTCTGGGAGCGGTTGAAGGTGCGGCGCAAGTGCAGAGCACAACTGAAACCTGTCTCTCGGGCAATCCGCGCCAGGGACTTGTTCGTGGTGTCCAGCAGAATTCTCGCCTGCGTGAGGCGCGCCTCGCTGATCTCCCTCGCCACCGGTCGACCGAGGTGCTTGATAAAGTACATGTCCAGCGAACGCCGCGAGAGCCCGACGGCTGCGGCCACCTCGTCGCTGGTCAGGGCGCTGTCGGCAAGGTGGTCCCAGACGTATCGCAGGGCCCGGGCCGTCGGCAGGTGCGGCACGGCGATGATGTTGCTGCTCTGACGGACGCTGATGCCCGGCGGCGGGATCAGCACGTGCTGGCGGGGGATGTGCCGCCCGCTCATCCGCTCGTCCAGCAGTTCGGCCGCCCGGTAGCCCTGCCGGTAGCCGTCCACGCGCACGCTCGACAGCGGAACGGGCGTGGCGCGGCAGATCTCCAGGCAGTCCCCCACGCCGATCAGCGCCACCTCTTCGGGCACCGCCAGCCCCGCTTCCATGCATGCATCGAGGGCGTCGACGGCAGTCCAGTCGCTGTCCAGCAGCAGCCCCAGCGGCTTGGGCAGGGCAGACAACTCCCTCGCCAGCCAGTGCCGAAACGCGCGCGAGCTGTACCCGTGGCGAGCGGTGCCGCTGGCGGGCCAGTCCAGCAGGTGGAACTGCTTGCCGGCCTGCCGGGCGGCCTTCTCGAATCCCGCCCGCTGTTGGTTGACCCACAGGAAGTCGCCCACGTAGCAGTACGCCAGGTGCGTGAAACGCTCTTGGACAAAATGCTCGGCGGCCAGATGCCCGACGGCGCCGTCGTCGGGGGCGACCATGATGCCGCCCTTGAGGTGCGGTCCCAGGCCGATCACGGGCAGCCGGGTGCTGATCCACGGGCGATTGTCGCTGTTGACTGATCTAACGATGATCCCGGCGACCGACCAGAACTCGGCGGTCTGTCGGGGCTGGTCCTTGGGCGGCTCGCCGAGGATGACGACCCATCCGGCCTTCTGGGCATAGTCGCAGACGCCACGGCGGACGTCGTCGCGGTCGTTTCCGGCCAGCAGGATGCGCTGGATGTTGCGAGGGGCGGATTTCATGGCTGCCGATGCTTGCTATAGATGATACATCGGTGTTCCATATGTGATTCTTTACCAGAAAGAAGGATGTCATACAATAGGGACCCGTGCAGTTCAAAGTAAGGAATGGTCAGAGCCGATTGTGGCTCTCCTATAGAGAGGACTTCGACATGAAGCGTTCTGCAATGATGGCAGTGGTGGCAGCGGGTATTCTTGCACTGGCCGGAGCGGCCTCGGCGGCCGTTAGCACGGTGGCTCAATTCCATATGGGCGAAGACGGCGACACTCCCCTTACGGCACTGAAAGATGCGATGGGCGGTCCCAACGCCGTGCGGGAGATCGGCACTACCTTCTCCATCGTGGAGGGCGACACCGGCGCCATGGGCAGCACGAAGTATCTCGATACTGAAAAATCCCTTTGGTATGTGAACCCCGGCATTGGCACTGGTGTTCTTGGGACGACCAACTGGGGCATGGACGTCTGGCTGAAGATGCCCACGCTTGCAGCCGCAAACGCCAAGGCGGACGCGGGGCGTCCCACCAGCAATATCATGTCGAACGGCAGCTTGAACAACAGCATGGGCATGCAACGAGTTTCTACCGACAATTTTATGTGGTCCATGGCGGGAGTCGGGGCCCAGACGGTCTCCGTCGACAACAGCCTGTTCGACACCTGGGTGCATGCGGCATTCGTGTACAACGGCAACAACAACATGCAACTCTACATTAACGGTCAACCGCTCGCGACGTTGAGTCGAAATGCAAACTATGTGACCGGCCGCCAGTCCTACCTGTTCATCGGCACCGTGAGCAATAACACTGCGGGCAACCAGTGGATGGGCGGCATGGACGAACTGCGCGTCTTCACGTTCGACCAGGGCAACTTCAATATCTCCGACATCTACAGCCCCATCCCAGAGCCAGCCACGATGAGCCTGCTGGTTGTGGGCGGCGTGGCGGCGCTGATTCGACGTCGGAGATCGTGAGCGCGTCGAATGGCAATAGGCGGTAATTGGCCATCGGTAATCAGTACTGGGTGCAGCCTCAACGGGCGGCCGTCGGAAACGACGCGCCGCCCGTTGTTATTGTTGTGTCGTGAATTTGTGCCACATGATGGTGCCGCAGTAGTCTTGCCAAAAATATACCACTGTATTTCCAGATAACGTCCTTGATTTTCCTGGACAACGCATTACAATAGTGGCTGTCCATGAAGGATCACGGCCGCCTATTTGGCCGCGATTGGACGCCCCCTTCTTTAAAACGAGCATAGAGGTAGCCGACATGCTTCCGCGATTGAGTCGTGGCGCTGCGGCAATACAAAGGAGAAGATGATGAGGCAATTCCATGTGGCAATGGCACTGGTTCTGGCGGTGAGCCTGGCCGGTACGGTCCAGGCGGCGACGATCAGCTATGTCGGCGCCGACGTCGACGGAACCAAAGGCGCCTGGCGGACGACGAGCGTCGCCAAGCCGTTGGATCTCGACAGCGACAACGTCTACGGCACGGCCGGGTACTTGATGCCCATCTTCGACTATCACACCGGGACGATGCCGGCAAAGGCCTATAACAACACGTCCAGCGAGCCGTACCGGCTGAACCCCTCCGTGGCGACCCTGGAATGGGCACACACCGACTGGGGCGGCGTCTTTGGCGACTTCAACGACGGGCAATGGTACAACCCTATGGACAACCCCGTGGAAGAGGGAACCTTCGGCTACGGCGGCATGTGGAGCGCCAACGGGTTCTCCAACGACTTCGTGCGCATTACGCTGACCAGTGCGGCGACGTTCCGTCTGGGCGTGTGGATTGACGGGCAGAACCAGGGTGAATTTGCCGCGGATTTGACCGTCAAGACTTCTGACGGCGCGATTGCCGATACCGTCGCTCCGACCGCCGCCAATGCACAGATCGACTGGTACTTCTGGGACATCACCGGTGCAGCCGGCGACGTATTCATAGTCGCGGCCGCCAATTCCGGTGCCTATGTGGATATCGGCGGCGTCACGGTCGACATCATCCCCGAGCCGGCGACGGTGAGCCTGCTGGTTGTGGGCGGCCTAACGGCCCTGTTGAAGCGCAGGCGCATCTCCTGAGTGCAAACTTTCGGCGTCGGGCATGAACTTGCCTGACGGTCTCGCTGAAAATACCAAGGCGGCAGGAGCGTTTGTTCCTGCCGCCTTTTCCATTTACCCGCCGGTCCGGCGTCGGCGGGCCAACAGGGTCATGCAGCCGCATAGCAGCAGGCTCAACGTCAGCGGTTCAGGCACCGCTCCAGACTCGCTGAAATGGTCCAGTACCGCCCAGACGGCATGGAGCATATCGCATCGGGCGCGTATCCCAATGGGTCGCGAACAGGAATTTTCCCGAAACAATTCGGCCGCCCGAACAGAAGGCATATGTATAATCTCCTGGGCGCCACTCTGTCATTCGGATGGCAAGAGTGGTAAGAGATTCCAATAACGTCGAACACTTTTTCGCCGTCGGCGTATGACTATATGCGGGTTGCGGCGCTTGACTCGCTTGCGGAAAAAGACTATAATTCCGCGGTAAGATGAGCTTGGCGAATCGATGAGGTTTGCTTGGCTGCGGTCGCGTCTGCGGCCGTTGAAAATATTTTTTCAAAAATCCGATGCAGGGTATTGCGTGGGGGAATAGAACAGGTACAATGCGTCGCTCTTGATGAGTTCGACTTGGCGATAGGCCAGTCGAGAATGATCCTTGAAAAGTAAACAGTGATAGTGCCGTCACGAGGATGTGACCCGCAGGCCCAAGCCGTCACGGTTTGGACAGGCGGGACACAAGATGATGAACGGCCGCTCCACTTGCGAGCGGGCGGCCGGCTCAGAATCCTCCGTGACAGCAAGCCTAACTTGTTAGGCAACCAGTTGAGGATTTTGAGTTTTGTCTGGTCGAGGCCTTCGGGTCGAGACCGGCCAGGTGGGTCGCCCCAAAATAGACCCACCAAACCAGAGTCAAACAATCCTGGTCCGGTTCGCCGGACCTTGATGAACTTCTAACCGAAGAGTTTGATCCTGGCTCAGATCGAACGCTGGCGGCGTGGCTAAAACATGCAAGTCGCACGGGAATGCAATGCTAGTTTACTAGTGCTGCATTTTAGTGGCGAAAGGGCGAGGAATACATGGGTAACGTACCCCGAACATGAGGATAGCTGCGGGAAACCGCAGGTAATACTCAATGAGACCACAGTGTCGCAGGGCACAGCGGTCAAAGGGTGGGGATCCTTCGGGACCTACCGGTTTGGGAGCGGCCCATGTCCTATCAGCTAGTTGGCGAGGTAACGGCTCACCAAGGCGACGACGGGTACCGGGACTGAGAGGTTGACCCGGCGCATCGGGACTGAGACACTGCCCGGACTCCTACGGGAGGCTGCAGTAACGAATATTCCGCAATGGGCGCAAGCCTGACGGAGCGACGCCGCGTGTAGGATGAAGCCCTTCGGGGTGTAAACTACTGTCAGGGACCACCAAGTGAGAAGGGATAATATCCCTTTGAGTTGAGGAGTCCCAGAGGAAGCCACGGCTAACTTCGTGCCAGCAGCCGCGGTAAGACGAAGGTGGCAAGCGTTGTTCGGAATCACTGGGCTTAAAGCGCATGTAGGCGGTCCGTCAAGCGCTGTGTGAAATCCCCCGGCTTAACCGGGGAACTGCATGGCGAACTGTCGGACTTGAGGCAGGTAGGGGTACGCGGAACTCTTGGTGGAGCGGTGGAATGCGTAGATATCAAGAGGAACGCCAGAGGCGAAAGCGGCGTACTAGGCCTGTCCTGACGCTGAGATGCGAAAGCCAGGGGAGCAAACGGGATTAGATACCCCGGTAGTCCTGGCCCTAAACGATGTCCACTAGGTCGAAGACACTCTGACGTGCTTTCGGCCGAAACAAAAGCGATAAGTGGACCGCCTGGGGAGTACGGTCGCAAGGCTAAAACTCAAAGGAATTGACGGGGGCTCACACAAGCGGTGGAGCATGTTGCTCAATTCGATGCAACGCGAAGAACCTTATCCTGGGCTTGACATGTACGAATACCAACCTGGAAACAGAATTGGTTGCCCTTCGGGGTGAAGCGTACACAGGTGCTGCATGGCTGTCGTCAGCTCGTGTCGTGAGATGTTGGGTTAAGTCCCGTAACGAGCGAAACCCTTGTCGTTAGTTGCCAGCGCGTAATGGCGGGGACTCTAACGAGACTGCCGGTGTTAAACCGGAGGAAGGTGGGGATGACGTCAAGTCCTCATGGCCTTTATGCCCAGGGCTGCAAACGTGCTACAATGGCGAGTACAAACCGACGCAAGACCGCGAGGTGGAGCAAATCGGAAAAAGCTTGCCCCAGTTCGGATTGGAGTCTGCAACTCGACTCCATGAAGTTGGAATCGCTAGTAATCGTGGATCAGCTATGCCACGGTGAATGTGTTCCTGAGCCTTGTACACACCGCCCGTCAAGTCATGGGAGCTGGTAGTACCCGAAGTCGCCCCGATTCAGGGGTGCCTAAGGTAAGATCGGTGACTGGGACTAAGTCGTAACAAGGTAGCCGTAGGGGAACCTGCGGCTGGATCACCTCCTTTCTAGAGGATATTCTAGATGCCGACCGGCGGAACCCGAAAGGGACAACCTCCGCCACGCAGAGCGATCTGCACCGGCAAAGTGTCAGCACAACCTCGTCCCGAAAGGGGCGACCGCACGGCGACGTGCGATTAAGACGGTCTATCACTGTTACTTATACCAAAACGCTCCGTCCCCACCAGGACGGGGCGTTTTCTTTTGCGCCCACGAACCTTGCTCATGTCAGCGTCGGGCAAAGGAACGCATCACCGCAAGCGGGCGCAGAAAGTTCTCTCTTCAAGAAAAGTCGCACTGCGTCCGCGTGCGGTGTTGCGTCCCCTTTCGCGCATGAACGCAAGAATCGCAAGAAGACGCCCCTGAATCCGCTTGCGGTGAAGCGTTCTTCTCCCTGTAATAACAGCGTGATCATCGGATATCACATCATCCTCACGGGATACGGACACGGGTTACCTAATGACCCGCGCGGGAGTCTCTCGCGCGAACTTCGCGACATCGATTTGTCGAAACTCGGGGAAATCCACTTCGGAAGGAAATCCGGCTCATCCGACTAAAGCGTACTTTGCTTCGTGTAGGGCGTAGATCCGCAACGTGAAGTACTGCTGGTCTCTGTAGCCGTAGGCACGGCGTTGGAGGGTCTTGATCTTGTTGTTGGTTCCTTCCAACGCGGCGGTAGAGATCGGGTGGTCGTACCAAGCCAGAAGCCCGAATCGGTACGCCCGCAGGAGCCGAGAGAACTTCTGGAGCACCAGTATCTTGGAGGCCTCCGCTCGGGCAATCCAATCGCACAGGAAGTTGCGGGCCGTAGCCTTATCCGGCTGCTCCCAGAACTGTCGCAGGTCCTCTTTGAGATAGTACGC
>JBDKTA010000051.1 GCA_039680605.1 Planctomycetaceae bacterium
GTCGCGCAGCCCATCGCCCGCCCCTTTCGCCCGATCGTCCGCCCTCAGCCCGGCAGTCCCAAGGCTCTGTTCCAGGCGCAGCTAGCCGAAGATCGGCAACGTCGCCTCAAAAGGGGCGACCTGTGAAGCGGATCAAAGGAGACAATCCCGTCCCCGGCGACCGCCCGTTGCACAACCGGTTTCGAAGAGGGTGAGGACGAGCCCTTCCATCTACCCAGCCCCGTTAGCGGCGGGGCTTGCCCCGCGCGTTTTGCCGCGCGACGTGTCACGGCATGAGTGGATGGATGAATGGACTCGTCGCCGCAAGGCGACCCTGGAGTGCGGCGGCCGTGACGCCGCTTTGGCTGTTTTTCAGGCCCCATTCACCGCAGAGGCCGCAGAGAACGCGGAGGCGAAGAATGGAATCCGCCAAGCGTTTCCGTCAGCGATAAAGCAAGCGTTCTTCTTTTAAGAGGAATTCTTAGTCTGGTTCAGAACGTTACCGATTTACAGCCAAGGTTTCTTTGCCGTACATTTATATCGGTTACGCCTGACAGGTGGAGCACTTCCTTTTGTTCTGCCGGCGCAACTTGTCGAAAGGAACCTGCTTCCGAAAAAGATGCAACTTCCCGGGTGCATGCCGACTCCGCATGTCGGGTCCGTGCCCCTGGGTTCGTTGTCTTGTATACGTCAACTGCGTGAGGTAGCCGATGCCTGCAATATCGCATCCCGAACAGCAGAAGATCTCGGTTTCGCCAGATGCTTCACCGCCCCCCGCGCCTCCTGGGGGCCAATGGCGATCATGGCTGGCCTGGCCGCCGGCGCTGGGGGCGCTGGCGTTGATCATTCTGCTGCGGGCAATCCCGGCGATCGATCTGGCCCAAGAGCATAACGCTTTTCTGCCGTGGTTGAACTTTCTGTTCACCACCTGCATCTCGCTGATCATTGCCTTTCTGATGGTCCGCAGCTTTCTTCGCGGCGCGTCGTCGGCGGCGCTGTGGCTGGGCAGCGGCATGGTGGTGCTTGGGTTGGCGTCGGTGCTGGCCGGCGTGAAGGTGCAGTGGGGCAGGCCCGACTCGGGCGTCGCCATGTTCAACATCGCCGTTTGCCTGGCGGGCTTTCTCCATGTTGTGGGCGCGGCCAGGGCTTACTTTCCCAGTGTCTCCACGGGTCGCGCCCGGCCGGGGGTGACAGCCGCCCTGGCCCTGGGACTGGCAACACTCGTCGTCATCGGCCTGAGCCTGATCAGTTGGGCGCCCCTGCTGCCGGAGTTCTGGACTGTCCGCGGCTCAACTCCTCTTCGGGACGTGGTGCTTGGCGTGGCAGTGGGTGAGTTTCTGCTGGCGGCGGTGCTGATCGGCGGACTGTACCGCACGATCCGCCGGGCGTTCCTGTACTGGTATGCGATGGGCCTGGTCCTGCTGGCCGTGGGCTTTTTTGGCGTGCTGGTGATGCGGGACATCAACAGCCTGCTGACGTGGGTCGCCAGGGCCGCGCAGTATCTCGGCGGACTCTACCTGCTTTGGGCTGTGCTGTCGCTCATGCGCGAGGGCCGCTGGCAACTGCCGCTGGAACGTGAACTGCACGACATTCAAACCCGTTACCAGAGCCTGATGGCCGTTCTGCCCTCAGCCGTCTACGCCTGCGACAAGGCGGGACTGCTGACGTTCTTCAACGAACGTGCGGCCGAGTTGTGGGGCAGGCGACCCAAACTCAACGACGCCCATGACCGTTTCTGTGGTGCAGTGCGGCTCTGGCAGACGGACGGCCAGCCGCTGCCGCACGATCAGACGCCCATTGCCCAGGTCATCCAGACAGGGCAGAGCCTCCGCAACAAGGAAGTGATTATCGAGCAGCCCGGCGGCCGCCGTATTTACGTGCTGGCGAACATCGCCCCGCTGCGCAGCAACGACGGACAGATCATCGGGGCCATCAATTCGTTTACCGACATCACCGACCACAAACAGGCCGAGCGGGCGCTGCGCGACAGTGAAGAGCGGCTTGCATTGGCAGCCAGCGCCACCCGGGTTGGCATGTTCGACTGGAACCTCACGGCAGGCCGGATTCTGTGGACACAGACCCACGAGGCGCTTTTCGGCTATGCTCTGGCTACTACTACTACTACTACTACTACTACTACTACTACTACTACTACTACTACTGAATACGACTATCGCAAATGGGCTGATCGCCTGCACCCGGAGGATTTGCCGCTCGTCGAAGAGCAGTCGCACCGCTGCATGCAGGATCGCAAACCCCTTGAGATCGAATATCGGATCATCTGGCCCGATGGGAGTCTGCATTGGATCGAGACCCGGGGCGTCTTCCTGTATGACGGCGATGGCAAAGCCACTCGAATGCTCGGGGTGGTGATGGACATCACCGACCACAAGCAGGCCGAGGAGCAGGTCAGCCGGAGCCAGAAGACGTTTTCTGAATTGGTCGAGCGCGCTCCGTTCGGCATCTATATCGTCGATGCCCAGTTCCAGATCGCGCATATGAATGCAGGCTCGCAGGATGGAGCGTTCCGGAACGTGCGGCCTTTGATCGGACGCCACTTTTCCGAGGCCATGCGCACCCTCTGGCCCGAACCCGTCGCCGCCGAGATCATCGCCCACTTCCGCCAGACGCTTGAAACTGGCGAACCCTATTACTCCCCGCGTTTCACGAATCAGCGCAACGATGAGCATATTGTGGAATCGTACGAGTGGGAGTTGCATCGTATGGCGCTGCCGGACGGCCAATACGGCGTCGTCTGCTACTACTTCGACTCCACCAAGCTACGGCAGGCGGAGGAGGCCCTGCGGCAACGGGCCGAGGAAGTGGAACGGTTGCTCGAGGTGGTGCCGGCGGCAGTATGGGTTTCTGCTGATCCGCAATGCCGGACCATCACCGGTAATCGGCGAGCCAATGAGTTCTATGAGGCCAAGGAGACCGAAAATGTGTCTGCCACCCGATTGCCTGGTGTGCGTCGATTCTTTTCTGCGGACGGGCGCGAACTAACTGCCGACGAACTGCCGATGCAGGTAGCCGCAGCCGCCAACCGGGACGTGCTTGATACGGAGCTGCACGTGGAGTTGCCATCAGGCAGACGGGTCACCATGCTGGGTAGTGCAGCGCCGTTGCGTGATCCGACCGCCGGAGTTCGCGGATGCATTGCTGCATTCATGGATATCACCGACCGCAAGCAGGCCGAGGAGGCGCTTCGCGAAAGCGAGGAGCGGCTCAAGCGGGTGGCCCGTGCTGGGCAGATCGGCTTTTACGAGTGGAACGTCACGCGCAACACCAGCTACTGGAGCCAAGAGCACTATGAGCTGTTCGGCATCCCCTCCGGCTCGGCGATAAGCTACGAGCGCTGGCTCGCATGCGTTCATCCCGACGATCGAGCGCGCATCTCACGGTCGGGGGCTTCATTGCTGGAGCAGGCTAAAAACAGAGTGTCCGTCGATTTACACCGCGACGAGTATCGCGTGCTCCTGCCTGATGGAGCTACCATCTGGGTTGAGACTACAACGACGATCCAGCCCGACGACGGCCACGATCTGGTCATGCGAGGCTCCGTGCGTGAGATCACTGACCGCAAGCAGGCCGAAGAGGCGCTGCGTCTAGCCAAAGAGGGGCTCGAACTGCGGGTCAAAGAGCGGACGGCGGAACTGGAACGCCGCTCGCGGCAGTTGTCGCGCATGGCTTCGGAATTGGCTCTGACCGAGCAGCGGGAGCGCGGCCGCCTGGCGCAGGTGCTCCACGACGGGCTCCAGCAACTGCTGGTGGGCGCCAAGTTCCGCCTGGCGCTGCTGGCGCGTGCTGAAAGCGAGGCTGTGCGCAAAGCCGCCTCCGACGTCAGCGAGTTGCTCGACGATTCCATTGAGACGTCCCGTTCCCTGACGGCGGAGTTGAGCCCGCCCGTTCTGCAGGAGGGCGGCCTGATCCCGGCGCTGGAGTGGCTGGTGCGGTGGATGCAGGACAAGCACGGCCTGAGCGTAGATATAAGCGTCCCGAAGCTCACCGGGCCTTTGCGGGAGGATATCACCATCCTGCTGTTCCAGGCGACGCGGGAGTTGCTGTTCAACGTGGTCAAACACGCCGGCGTGAAATCGAGCAAGGTATCCGTGACCAGGCCAAACGGATCGATTCAAATTACTGTGTCGGACGAAGGGTGCGGATTCGACCCAGCCGCTCTTGGCAGCAGAGATGTCACGGGCGGGTTTGGACTTTTCAGCATCAGTGAGCGCCTGGGGCTGTTAGGCGGCGCCATCGAGATCGACAGTGCCCCCGACCGCGGCAGCCGCTTCACCCTTACGGCTCCCGCATCGGCGCCGACGCTGCCGTCGCAGCCTCAGCAGAAGGCACGCGTGTCGGTGGTGATGGCTCCAGACAAGGAACCCGCCGAAGGCCGCATCCGTATCGTGCTGGTAGACGATCACATCGTCATGCGGCAGGGAATCAGCTCGCTGCTTCGTGACGAACCGGACATGGTGATCGTCGGCGAGGCCTCCGACGGCGAATCGGCGGTCAACCTGGTGCGAGAACTTCATCCCGACATGGTACTGATGGATATCTCCATGCCAGGGATGAACGGCATCGAGGCCGCCCGCATCCTGCACGCGGAACTGCCCAACATACGAATCATCGGCCTGTCCATGTTCGAGCAGCAAGAGCAAGCCAAGGCCATGATCGAGGCCGGGGCTGCAGACTATTTGACCAAGAGCGGCCCCTCGGAGTTTCTGGTGGCGGCGATCCGGAAATACGCAGCGCAGCGGGCCTGTTAGTTTGCGTCGATTGCCCCGTCCCGAATTATTGAATTATCCTTGCCGCCGCAGGGACACGCACAACGGGGTTGTGCGTGGCACCCATCTCGATGTTGGGTTTTGAATGGATCGTTGAGACGGCTGGCTGCGGGCTTACTTTCGTGGTTTGAAGCTGTAGGTGTCGACGACTTTTCCGGTGGCCAGGTCGATCGTCTGCATCTCCAGGGAGTTGGCTTTGACTTCGAAGACCACGTAGTGGTCGCCGTTGAAGGTGGCTTTCGAGCAGGGATTGTCTTTGACGTATCCGGGCTGGAGCGGTTTGCCCGAGCCGCCGGCCATGCACGTCATGATCGTCATCACGCCCTCGGCGGCAGGCGGTTCGGCGCGTTCGTACTGGGTGTGGTGTCCGCCGAGGGTGAGCGTGACCTTGTGCTTGACGAGGATCGGGTTGACGTGCTTCTTCGTGTGGGCGATACCGGGGCGGAAGAGGCGGCTGGCGTTGGGCGTCGAGGTGTGCGACGGCGAATGGTTGAGCACGATGACGTAGTCTTCCTTGGCGTCGCGCAGGATCTCGTCGAGCCAGGCGGCCGCCGCGGCGGGGTCCTTCGCCGCCGACTGCGACCAGGCCTCCATGGCGATGAACCGCACCTTGCCATAGACGGCTGTCCAGTGCCCGTAGTCCTTGTCGTCGGGGGCGAAGTAGAACATGCGGCTGAACATCGTCGGTGAGCCCATCTCGCCGGCGCCGCAGACGGCCAGCGTCGGCACGCGGGCCAGCGTCTCGGGGGCCACGTCGAAGAACATGTCGCTCCAGGAGAAGTCCCAGGGCATGATGTTGACGTAGTTGCCCACGTGAACGAACACGTCGGGGCGAATCTGCAGCAGCTTGTCCATGAAGCTCTTGAACCGCTCGGTGTGGCCGAGATAAACCGCCGTGTTGCCTGCGGCCACAAACTTGAACCCCACGCCCATGGTGGGCATCTTCACGTCGTAGGGTCCATAAGTTTTCGACCCGCCGGCGGCCTTGACGGTAACGGTATATTTGATCGCCTTGGCGCCCTTGGCGACGGGGACGCGGGCCTTGAGCCAACGCCCGCGCGGGAAGGGGTGCTGCTGCTCGGGGCCGGCCGGATCGGTCGGCGTGACGGACACGACGAACTCGGCGGGGATCACGCTGCGTGCGGTGAGGCCGAAATAATCCTCGCCGATGCCTCCGAGCACCGGCAGGCGGTCGAGTACGGCCAGGTCGGGCGGCAGGGTCTCGAGCGCCAGGCCGGCCTCGGTCTCGGCGGCGAGCTGGAACCAGAACACGCCCGAGACGGTGATGGTGTTGGCGCCTTTGTTGAGGATCGCCGGGTCGATGGACACGTAGCGGTAGAGCACGTAGGGGTCCAGGTCCGGCACGGTCTTGCCGTTGACCAGCAGCTTCATGTTGAGCAGATTGGGCTTGGTGCCGACGTTATAGCGATCGATCGAGTCGCCGTCGGTCAGCGCGAAGGCCCCGTCGGCGGCGCTGGAGCGCAGCTTGAGCAGACCGATCTTCGCCGGGTCGTCGATGGTGAAGGTACACTTGGCCGACACGCTGTCGCGGGCGATGTTGGGCACGCGGTCGGCCTGAATGGTCGGCGCTGCCGGCGAGAACGTCTTGCCGCCGTCGCGGCTGTACTGCCAGTCGGCCTTGAGCGGCGTGCCGGCGGCGGGGGGGCCGGCCAGGGCGAAAGAAGAGAGCACGGCCGGCAGTGCAGCGGCGAGTACCAGGTGGCGCAGCATTTCTGAGCTCCAAAAAGAGGACCAAGAGGACTGCAGGGACTGCAGGGACAATCGGGGACACGCACAACGGAGTTGTGCGTGGCACCCATCTGCAATCTCAAATCTGCAATCTGAAATCCGTAATCGCCTCAGTTCGTCTGGCGCGAGATCAATTCGCCGAAGCGTTTGTTGATCGCCAGCGCGGGGTCCAGCGGAACGTCCACCGGCTTGCAGTCCTTGGGAATGCTGATCGTCGGCGTGGGGCGGATCTTCTTGCCGGCGAACTGCGGCAGCCAGGGGCGCTGGGCTTCGAGCATCTCGCTGCACATGTCGCGCACTTCCTTGAGGGTGCAGACGGCCGATGTCAGCGGGTCCAGCGCCGCGGCGTGGACGATCGCCTCGGTGTCGCCTTCGAGGGCGGCCTTGGCGCCGAGCGTCTGGACGTTCACGTTGGTCATGCAGGCCGCGGCGCACTGGGCGGGCAGGTCGCCGATCCGCGTCGGGTGCAGGCCGGTGGCGTCGGCGAAGGTCGGCACCTCGACGCAGCAGCCGTCGGGCAGGTTGGTGATGTACCCGTCGTTGCGGACGTTGCCCATGAAGCCAAACGGTTTGCCCGTGGCGACGGCTTCCATGATGTACGAGCAGTACTCGACGCTGCGGTGGGTGATCTTGGCCGTCTCGAACTCCAGCGGGTCGTGCTTGGCGTACTTGGCGGCCAGGGCCTTGCAGTAGTTGTAGTACGCGCCGCTCTCGCCGCCGAAGGCCGGTTCGTCGCAGTACAGATCGAGGGCTTTCTTGTTCTTGCGGAACCAGGGCAGGTACTCGCTGAGGTGGCCGGTGCTCTCGGTCATGAAGTAACCGAAGTGCCGGAAGACCTCGCCTCGCACCTTCTCGTTCTTGTAGTACTCGGGCTTCTCGAAGACCTCGCGCAGGCGCGGGTACAGGTCGCGCCCCTTGTGCTCGAGGCGCAGGAACCAGTCCATGTGGTTGATCCCGCCGCAGAGGAACGTGATCTCCTCTTTGGGCACGGAGCAGTAACCGGCGATCAGGTCCAGCGTCGTCTGCACGCCGTGGCAAAGGCCGACGAAGGGAACGTTGGTGACCTTGCCCAGCGCCAGGCAGTTGCCGGCCATCGGGTTGGCGTACTGGAGCATGATCGCGCCGGGCTTGGCGAGCTTGGCCATGTCGTCGGCGATTCCCTTGAGCACCGGGGCGCTGCGCAGGCCGCGGAAGATGCCGCCGGGGCCCAGCGAGTCGGCGATGCACTGGTCGACGCCGTACTTGAGCGGGATCTCGTAGTCGAAGCCGAAGGCCTCGACGCCGCCGACCTGGACCATCACGACGACGAAGTCGGCGTCCTTGATCGCCGCGGCGCGGTCCTGCGTGGACCAGGCGGTGGCTTTGAGACCGTTCTCGGCGATCATCCGCTTGGCGAAGGCCTCCATCCGCTTGAGCTTGCCGGCGGTGGGGCTCATGAGTGCGAACTCGCTGTCGGCCAGCGCGGGCGTGGCCATGATGTCGCTCATGAGCGTCTTGCAGAAGACTACCGACCCGGCGCCGATCATCGCGATTTTCTTGGGCATTGATAAGCTCCTTAGGAGTAGCTTTCAGCTTACAACAACTGCTGCGGGGGTTCCACAGCTTCAAAAACCGACGACGAGGACGAGGACGACGACGAGGACGACGACGAGGACGAAAGATTATCCAGCATCATTGTTTCTAATCCTCTTAATCCTCTCAATCCGCGTAATCCCGCACTCCCGTCCCTGGCCGCGAGGCGCGCCTCATGGCGACCCGCTGCGCGTGTCGCCATGCCACCCGGTCACTTTTTGCCGCGGCCGCGCATCTGGAGACCGAACAGGCGGATGAATCCGGTGGCGTCGGAGGGCGTGTATTCGGCGCCCATGGTGAAGCTCGCGAGCTTGCCGCTGTAGAGGCTGTTGGGGCTGGTCGTGCCGGCCACCGTCGCCCGGCCCTTGTACAGCTTCACCCGCACGCTGCCGGTGACGACCTTCTGCGTGCTGGCGATGAACGCGTCCAGCGACTCGCGCAGCGGGCAGAACCACTGACCGTTGTACACCATCTCGGCGTACTTGAGGGCGACCTGCTGCTTGTAGGCCGCCGTCCAGCGGTCCAGCGTCAGGGCCTCGAGCGCGCGGTGCGCTTCGTACAGGATCGTGCCGCCGGGCGTCTCGTAGGCGCCGCGGCTCTTGATGCCCACCAGGCGGTTCTCCACCAGGTCCACCTGTCCGACCGCGTGCTTGCCGCCGATGGCGTTGAGCTTGGCGATCAGCTCGTGGCCGTCGAGGCGCACGCCGTCCATCGCGACGGGCTTGCCGGCCTTGAAGTCGATCTGCACGTACGCGGGTTTGTCGGGGGCCTTCGAGACGGGCACGGACATCACCCACAGGTCGTCCTTGGGCTCGTTGGCGGGGTCTTCCAGGTCGGCGCCCTCGTGCGAGATGTGCCAGAGGTTGCGGTCGCGCGAGTAGATCTTCTTGACGCTCTGCTGGATGGGGATCTTGTGGGCCTTGGCGTACTCGATGGCCGCCTCGCGGCTGGTCAGCTCAAAGCTCGGGTCTTTCCACGGGGCGATGATCGCAAGCTGAGGCGCCAACGCCATGAACGTCAGCTCGAAGCGCACCTGGTCGTTGCCCTTGCCCGTGGCGCCGTGGCCGACGGCGTCGGCCTTTTCCTTCAACGCGCACTCGACCTGGGCCTTGGCGATCAGCGGCCGGGCGATGCTCGTGCCCAGCAGGTAAATGTTCTCGTACACCGCGTTGGCCGCGAGCATCTTGAAGCAGTACTGCTCGGCGAACTCCTTGCGCAGGTCGGCCACGATGCACTTGCTGGCCCCGCTGGCCAGGGCCTTCTTCTCGATGCCCGCCAGCTCGTCGGGCCCCTGCCCGAGGTCTGCCGCAAACGCGACGACCTCGCAGCCGTATTTTTCCTTCAGCCAGGGCAGGATGACGGAGGTGTCCAGTCCGCCCGAGTACGCCAGAACGATCTTCTTGATTGCCTTTGCCATCAGGGTGCTCCGGGTTCGATTTCCAATTTACGATTTCCAATTTCCAATTGGAAAACGAAGCGCAGATTCTACGCGCGGCGGAGGGGAAGGGCAACTCTCACCCGGCCAAAATGCTTGCAGGTGTGCGATGAGTCTTGGTATTGTTTATCGCAGCGTCGGGAGATTCGTGAAAACTTTCAGTTGTTCGGGGATTGATAATGTCGCAAACGCCCGTATCGATGGAAGAGGTTCCTGTGTATGCCAGACCGGTGCGCATGAACGTGCCGGGCCGGGGCGGGTTGCTGGCCTTGGCGATCATCAATTTTGCTTTCGGCGGCCTGGGGATGATCATTTACTGGGGCGGGTTCGCCCTGGCCACCGAGACGGGTTTGTTGCAGGGGGTCATTCAGGTGACGCTGGGCCTTCGGTCGCTGGAAGTGGTGCTGTTGATCGTGTCGGGGATCGGTTACCTGGGCTGCAGAAACATTCTCGGCCGCATCGTCGGCAGCGCCTATGCGGTGGTGGCGATGTTCACTACGCTCTATGCCGCGGCGTTCCTGTATCATAACTTCGGTTTCTTGACCGTGATCTGGATGATGTATCCGGTCGTGACGCTGATCCTGTTGAACACGACGTTTGTGCCGGCCTTTGAATTGGCCCGGGCACAGAGACCGGTCGCTCCCGAGCAGATTCGCCGCGCCAGGAACATCGGGATGTTTCCCGCCCTGGCAGCCATTGCCGTGGCGGCGGCAGTATCGGTTTTTCTGCTCGTAGGGCAGAACCGCGTCTATTCCGTCAGCCAGGTCGAGACCGCTGTCAGCAAAAAGCTCCAGACGGACAGCAGCGAAATTGCGGCCTATGCCAGGAACATCACCTTCGACAAGATGACGCTCAAACGCTCGCGGGACGGTTATCGATGGGAGATGGTTGCCAGGAACGCGGGCGATAAGACCGTCGCGCATCTGTCGGTAAATATCGCCCTGATAGACGCAGATGGCGTTCAGGTCGCCGGCGATACTGACCTGTTGGCCCACGGGTTTATCCTGGGCGAGAACAATACCCCGATGCAGCCCAGGGGCGCCAAGCGCGTCGGCGGGGAAATTGAAACCTCTGCAAGCTGGACGAGCGGCAAGGCGATCGTCACCATCGAGGACCTTCGGCTGGAATAAAAGGCCCGTGCTTAATTGCGAGGGGCTTTTTCGTGTTCCTTGATATAGGTCCGCAGTACCTGATTGATCTTTGCCTGATAACAGCGGCCTTTTCCCTTGAACCAATCGACAAGGTCTGCATCAACCCAAACCCGTGGGTGCTTTGGCGACGTTGTAGTTTTCTTCATGGACTTATCCAAGAGCAGTGATGCCCCTTAAAGCTTCCTCTTCCGATATATCTGGGAAGATATCCACGCTGCCCAGGCCGCGGGCGAGGATCATGCGGACTTTGCCGCCGCGGGCTTTTTTGTCGTGCTGCATGATTTGCCAGATCTTCTGGGCGTCCAGGTTGGGCCATTTCGTCGGCAGGCCCAGGCGGGTCAGCAGGGCCAGGATGCGCCCGTGGTCTTGCTCACTCAACAGGCCGCGGGCTACGGCCATCGCGCCGGCGGCGGCCATGCCCAGCGACACGCCTTGTCCGTGGGCGATGGTCTGGTAGCCCAGCAGCGTCTCGATGGCGTGGCCGACGGTGTGACCATAGTTGAGGTGGGCGCGCTGGCCTTTCTCGGTTTCGTCGGCCGACACGACGGCGCCCTTGATCGCCACGTTCCGCGCGACCAGTTCGGTCATCTCTTCGCCGCGGCAGGACAGCAGGGCGTCGGCGTTTTCCTCGATGAACGCCAGCAGGGACTCGTCGCGGATGACGCCATGCTTGACGCACTCGGCCAGGCCGTTGCGCAGTTCGTCGACCGGCAGCGAGGCCAGCGTCGCCACGTCGGCGATGACGCCGGCGGGCTGGTGGAAGGCCCCGATGAGATTCTTGCCGGCCGCATGGTCCACCCCGGTCTTGCCGCCGACGGAGGAGTCGACATCGGCCAGCAGCGTGGTGGGGCACTGGAGCCATCGCAGCCCGCGCAGGGCGACGGCGGCCGCGAAGCCCGCCAGGTCGCCGGTGACGCCGCCGCCGAGGGCGACGATCACGCTGTCGCGGTCGATCGCCGGTCGCTGCGTCAGCAGGCTGTCCAGAATGGTCGAGAGCGTCTGGAGGGTCTTGCTGCACTCGCCGGGCGGGAAGGTCACCCGCGATGCGGCCACGCCCGCGGCTTTGAGCGACGCCAGGGCCCTGGCGGCGTAGAGATCGGCCACGGTCTGATCGGCGATCACGACGGCGCTGCTGCATCGCGGCAAGGCGGCGGCTTTGGCCCCGAGGGTGTCGATCGTGCCGGGGCCGATCAGCACGTCGTAGCTTCTCCAGCCTAGTTCAACGCGAATCGTCCGGGCCATTGTCGAGCCCCTTTTCTTTTCGATATTGTTCGCAGGCCTTGCGGAGTTCCGGGTCGATCTCGGCCGGGGCCGCATCGTCGTCGGGCGGGGGGGCGTCGTCGAGCTTCACGTCGCGCAGCGGGCGGTAGCGCCGGCTCAGAGAGTGCCCCGACGTGCTCTTGCGCGAGTAGCGAACCAGGAAGATATACGCCACCAGCAGGGCGCCGATGATGACAAACGCCACGCTCGAGCGGAACCCAAACGGCGAAGAGGGCGCCGCGTCTTGGGCGGCGGCCGGACCGGGCCCTTCCATCTGCCAGGCCAGGATGATCGGGTAGTTGCGCATCTGCGGCGGGGTGTCGGCGTCGCCGCTGTCCATCTCACGATAAATTTTGTAGAACAGGCCGGTCACGTGGACGCTCTTTCGGCCGTGACGGATGGGATAGATCTCTCGCGAGCCTTCGATCTGGGGCGTGCCCAGCTTGAGCTCCTCGGCGGGGTTGAAGTCGCAGAAGATCTGGTAGGCATCGTCGAGCGGGCCGGTGCCCTCGGCGTCGAACCCGACGATCCGGAAGATCGGCCCGTTATTCCTACTCCATCGCGGCGTGGGCATGAAGTGTACGCCGGGCTCGATTTTCTCGATCGAGACGATATAGACCCGTATGCCGACGGGCTTGACGCGATAGCGCTGCGGGTCGGTCAGCAGGGTCTGGTGCAGCGCCTTGCGGTCGAGCATGGCCGCGACGTTCGGCGCCAGCGGCTTGACCTCGCGGGCCTTTTGCAGGGCCACGAAGAAGCCCGGCTCCTGCCATTGCTGGTTGAAGTCCTTGACGGCAGAGAGGATGTTCAACTCGGTGGGCGTCCAGGTCAGCGTCTGGTACATCGGCTGCAGGGCCGGCGGCAGGCTGGAGATGTCCACATCGGCCATCCGCGTCGCCGCCGCGCCGGCCGGGGCCGAGGACGTGCCGGCCGGGGCGGTCGTCGTCGCGGGGGCGCTGTCGGCCGGGGCGGTCTGGCCCCGCGCCGCGGCGCAGAAGACGGCCATCGCCGTTGCGATCAGGATAATCGTCGCTCTGTTCATTCGGTTCATTTTGGTAATCATATAGGCATCCTTGTCGTTGGCAAGGGCTGGTCCCAGGCCGTCAGGAATTGAGACGAACCAGCGGGGGAATAGTTCCTACACCAACGCATAGACGCCGCGTGCGATCAGCCCCAGGAGCGAGCCGATGGGATTGAATTGGAACTCGCTCCCGGTGTTCCGCAATAACCATGGCCCGACCAGCAACGCCAGCAGCACGATGCTGCCGTAGCGCACCTGCCAATGCATAAACTCATCGCTCTGTCGCAGCGGCAGCAATTCCCGCACCACGTGGTGACCGTCCAGGGGGTACAGCGGGATGATGTTGAAAACCGCCAGGCAGACATTGCAGACCGTGAGCTTCAAAAACATGGTGAAGCCGGCGGTGAAGACAGCCTCGCTCATGTGTACGTCCAGAGCCATCCACAGCTTCACCAGGCCAAACGTCACCACCGCCAGCGCCAGATTGCTCAGCGGGCCGGCCAGCGAAATCATAATCTGCCCCAGACGCAGCGGATGCACGTTGAGGGGATTATAGGGCACCGGCTTTGCCCATCCGAATGGGGCCTTGCCAAAGGCCGTCAGCGCCAGCATGATCGTGCCCATTGGGTCCAGATGGCGCAGCGGATTGAGCGACACGCGCCCCAGCAGCTTGGCCGTGGGGTCGCCATAGGCCAGCGCCATTCGGGCATGGGCGAATTCATGCACCGTCAGGCTGAATAACAGCCCCGGCGCTAACAACAGCAGATAGTACATCTGTTGTGCATCAACGTTCATAGCTTCCGTTTTACTTGACCGGCCCGGCTGTAACAAGGATAATGCCGCGCCAGGGGTCTTTGTGTTGTGCGTGTTGCGCGGCCAAGCCGAAAGGATCCGCCGGTCCATGGATATATCCGCCGTTGACATGGAAATCGCCCGCAGGACCTTGCGGGTTGAAGGTGCCGCTATCGCCTCGCTGGTCGACCAGATCGGCGACGACTTCGCCCGCGCGGCGGCAGCCGTCTTCCACTGCCGCGGAAAGGTCGTGCTCACCGGGATCGGCAAGGCGGGCATCATCGCCCAGAAGATATCGGCCACCATGGCCTCGACGGGCACGCCCAGCATCTTTCTGCACCCGGTGGAAGCCCTGCACGGCGACCTCGGGCGCGTCGACCGGATCGACGTGGTCGTCGCCCTCAGCCACAGCGGCGCCACGCAGGAGATCATCCGCCTGGTCGACCACATCAAGGGACGCGGCGCCACGCTGATCGCCGTCAGCGGCCCGGACGGCTCGCCCCTCGTTCGCCACGCCGACATCGCCGTCCGCTACGGAGACGTGCAGGAGGCCTGCCCGCACGGCCTGGCCCCGACCGTCTCCACGACCTGCATGCTGGCCCTGGGCGACGCCCTGGCCCTGACCGTCATGCAGATGCGCCGCTTCAAAGCCGAAGATTTCGCCGTGTTTCATCCCGGCGGATCGCTCGGGCGAAAGCTGCTCAAGGTCGAAGAGGCCATGAGCTTCAAGGACGACGACCACCTGCACGTCGTCAGCGACGCCTTGACGCTCGAACAGGCGCTGGTCGAGGCCGAGCGCGTCAAGCGCCGCACCGGCGCGATGCTGCTGATCGACGCCGCCGGGCGGCTCAGCGGCATCCTCACCGACGCGGACCTGCGGCGCGTGCTGGCCACCCGCGGGCGGCAGAACATTCTGGACGAACCGGTGGCGGCATTCATGACCCGCAACCCCAAGAACATTGCCATCGGTTCGCTGGCCAGCGAGGCGCTGGCGATATTGAACAAGTACCGCATCGACGAACTGCCCGTCGTGGATGCCGCAGGCAAACCCGTCGGCGTCATCGACGTGCAAGACCTGCTGGGCATCAAGACGGTGGCCGACGAGGAGTCGGCATAGTTGCGCGTTCGGGGGCGGGTGGCATGGCGACACGCGAAGCGGGTCGCCATGGGGACAGGGACAGGGACGGGGAGTGCGGGATTGACGGGATTATGGGGATTAAGAGGATTAGGAACAGGGACAGGGACGGGGAGTGCGGGATTGACGGGATTATGGGGATTAAGAGGATTAAGAACAGGGACGGGGACGGGGAGTGCGGGATTGACGGGATTTTGGGGATTAAGAGGATTAGAAACAGAAGGAACGGAATTGGCGGGGAGGGTGGGATTGAGACGATTTGGTGGTGGGTTCGCAGAGCATGAACGATCCAATTACATTCAGAGTGATAGGTGCCGCTCAGAAGGTGCACCGAGCCTTGGGGCCTGGATTCGCTGAGCGCACCTATCATGTGGCTTTGTGCAGGGAACTGACCCTTCAGGATATCTCGTTCTCCCAGGAGTTTGAGTACGAGGTGTTTTACGAAGGCTGTTTGTGCGGGACCTATCGCTGCGATCTTGTCGTTCAGAATGAGGTGATCGTTGAACTCAAGGCCGTTCGCGAGATGACAATAGAGCATCGGGTGCAGACCATCAGCTACCTGAAGGCTTCGGGGTTGTCTCGTGCCCTGTTGCTGAACTTCGGCGTGGCATCCCTCGATGTCCGCAGGTTCATAAACTACAAACGCTCGTCCAAAAGAGAGCAACCGTTAGAGACGGAATCAGCGGAATCCGACACCCCCGCCAAGTTCCAGCCAGGCGTTGAAGAACCGGTCCCACCGTCTGATTATTCTTCCCCTGTTTCTAATCTCCCCGTCCCCGTTCCTGTTCTTAATCCTCTTAATCCCAAGAATCCGCGTAATCCCGCACTCCCCGCTCCCGTCCCCGTCCCCGTCCCCGTTCTTAATCCTCTTAATCCCGAAAATCCGCGTAATCCCGCACTCCCCGCTCCCGCTCCCGTCCCGGTCCCCGTTTCTGTTTCTAATCCTCTTAATCCCAAGGATCCGCGTAATCCCGCACTCCCCGATCCCTGAACTTAAGCCATGAAAGACCTTCGCAACATCCAACTGCTGGTCCTCGACGTCGATGGCGTGCTCACCGACGGGCGGATCGTATTGACGCCCTCCGGCGAGGAGATCAAGGCCTTTCACGTGCGCGACGGGTCGGGGATGAAGTACTGGAAGCGGTGCGGCAAGAGGTTGGCCGTGATCACCGGGCGTTCTTCGCATGCGGTGACGATCCGCGCCGGCGAGTTGGACGTTGACGCCGTGCGCCTGGGCGCCAAGGACAAGCTGCCCGCTTTCGAGGACATTCTGAAGGACATGGGCCTGGCGGCGTCTCAGGCGGCGGTGATCGGCGACGATCTGCCGGACTTGCCGATGATTCTGCGGGCGGGGCTCGCCGTGGCGACGGCCGACGCTGTGGAAGAGGTTCGCAGCGCGGCGGGGTATGTGACATCGTTGCGTGGCGGTTGCGGTTGTGTGCGCGAGACGATTGAGATGATCCTCAAGAGCACCGGACAGTGGCAGGGCGTTCTGGAGCGATATCTCCCCGGCGAAGGAAAGAGGCCATCATGACGCGACGCCTGACGCTGCTGATCGGTTCATTCTTGATTCTGGGAATGGGCGTTCTGGTCTACAGCCTGATGCAGGGCAAGGGAGTAGGCAGCCTGTTCGAGAGCGTCGGCCGCGACAGCGACGTGCCGCGCCCGATCGCGGCTACGGGTCCGGGCGGAAAATCCGTACTCGGTCCGGGCAAGGGCATCGGGTTGGACATCCAGGACCGTCCTGAAGGGCGTCTGCGGGCGTGGTACCGCGCCAAGTCGTGGGAGAAGCGCGACGACGGCAGCTACATGCTGGAAAAGCCCGTCATCGTGATGTACCAGACCGACGGGCGGCGGGTCTACGTCCGCGGCGAATATGCCGAGGTCTTTGCCGAGGAGGTGGACCGGGGCGTGAACGTCCGGCGCGGGCTGTTGGCGGGGGAAGTGAAAATCTTTTACGATCGCGATCCGCAGCGGGGCATCGACGAGAACAATCCCCAGGCCCCGTTTGACATCATCGAAGCGCACCCCGAAAACGCCGTCCGGATCTACGCCGAGGACCTCAGCTTCAACAACGACCAGTTGGAGATCGAGACCAACAGCCGCGTGTCGGTGATGGCTGACGAAGCGGACATCTTCGGGCGGGGAATTTCGCTGCGATGGAACGAGCAGCCCCGGACGCTGCGGGAGATGGTCATCCGCCAGGGGCAGTACATGGCCATCTATAACATGACCGGCAAGGACAGCCCCTTCCAGGGCGGCGCCTCGCAGTCGCAACCGGCGACATCCCAGGCGGCGACGGGGCCTGCAGACCCCGCCGCGCGTCCCGCCGCCGCGTCGCAACCGGCGGTGGCGACCTCCCAGGCCGCCACAGGCCCGGCCACGGCGTCGGCGCCGGCGTCCGCTTCGGCGCCCGGCGAGCCCTGGACCGTGGCGCTGGGGCGGCGCCTTCCCACCACCCGCTCCGCCGCACAACCCGACAACATCTTCATCGCCGAGTTCACCGGCAGCCAGGAACGCATCCAGGTCAACTCCAGCCAGTACCAGTTGGCCGGAGCGTCGAAAATGTCGCTGATATTCGAATATGCCGGCAAGATAAAGCAGCCCGGCGATCCGGCCAGTCCACGGCGCAAACGCCCGCACCTGATGGCCGCGACGGCCATGCCGCACTTCCCGCTGGCCCTGTCGCCGGCGCCGCGGGCGAGCGGGTTGTTCTTCGCCGCGGCCATGGGACCTGCCGCCGCTCAAACCTCGCGCCCGACCAGCGCGCCGGCCAAGCGGGACAAGGCCGATTTTGACACCGTGGAGATCACCTGGTCGGGCCCGCTGACGATCCGCCCGCTGGGGTACACCCCCGCGCCGTCGCAGCGGAACTTCGTGTTCAGCGCCGAGGGCAATGACCTGGTGTTGTCGGACTCGCGAGCCTGGGCCACCTGCCGCAAGGTCATCTACACCCTGCCCGAGCAGCGCGGGTGGTTGATCGGCAAAGACGGCAGCGACGTGCGCGCCAACGTCGAGAGCGGACAGGAAATTCTCTGCCGCTGGATGGAGTTCCGACGCAACGAGGGCCTGGCGCTGCTGCAGGGACCGGGATACATGCGCCACCTCGCCCCCGCCGGCCGCAAGACCGCCGCGTCCGGTCCGGCCTCGGCCGCTGCCGAGCCCCTTAATCCGCCCCTGGAAGAGACGCGCATTCACTGGGACGAGATCGTCAACATCGAGTTCGGCGAAAAGAAGGACCCCGGCAAAGACGGGCAGACCGGCTCGAAAGCGTTCATCAAGAACGCCCAGTTCTACGGCAACGTATTGCTCTCGCAGGTCGCCAAGGGCGACTTCGTCCGTTGCAGTCAGTTGCGGGTGAACTTCGACGAAGCGGCCGACAAGCCCTTCCCCAAAGAGGCCATCGCCGACGGGAAGGTGGCGGTCAAGTCCGGCACGAGCGAGGTCGAGGCCCGCCGCGCGACGGTGACTTTTGTTGAGAAGAAAAAGTCCGATCAGGAAAAGACCGCTGCCGCGCCGTCGACCGACCAGAACCCCCTGTCGATGGGCGGGGCGAACATCGAGCCTGAGACGGTCACGGCCGAGGGCGCCGTGCGCCTCAGCGACACGCGCAACAACGAATTGATCAGCGGCGCCGGGGAATATCTCCAGGCCAACCTGCTGAACAAGACCCTGCTCGTCCGCGGCGACAGCGTCAACTACGCCACGCTGGCCCGCCAGGGCGACTATCTCGCCGGCGACGAGATCTATATTGAGGACACGACGGAATCCGCCGTCGTCAAGGGGCGCGGCGAGCTGCGGTTCAACTCGAAGAAGGACATGAGCGGCGGCGACCTGAAGGAGCCCCGCGTGCTGCGCATCGAGTGGGACCGCGGGATGGATTTCAGCGGCAAGCGCAACCAGGCCATCTTCGAGGGCAACGTCAAGCTTAACAGCGGCGGCGACAGCATGGCCTGCCGCAAACTGCTGGTCGATTTCGCCGAAGACCCCAAGGCCAGGGAGAAGGCGGCCACCCGTCCGGCCAAGAAGACCGACGCGCGGATGGCCTCGCTGACGAACTTCAGCGCGCGGCGCCTGACGAAGGTCACCTCCGAGGGCGACGTCGCCGTCGCCAGCACGCGGTTCGACGAGCAGGGGCATCTGACCTTCCGCATGAACATGACCTCGCAGAAGCTCATCTACGACGCCCTCACCAGCCAGATCGACGTCCCCACGGCAGGGACGCTGGTAGCCGAAGACTACCGCACGCCCGCCATCCGCACCAAGAGCGACGACGGCAACGGCATGCAGCAGCCCTGGCAGACGCTGATGGAATGGAAAGGGCAGATGCAGTACCTGCAGCTCGACCGGCGGGTCCTGATGAAGAAGGACGTGATCATGGTCAGCCGCAGCGGCAAAGAGGTGCGCTTCGCCAAGGAGCTTAACGTCAGTCTCGAGAACGCTCCGCAGGGCCTGCTGCGGCGCCTGAGCTGCCAGGACCTGACCGTCACGTTCGGTCCGCCCAAGCCCCAGGACACCGCCGGCAAGAAACCGCCCAAGGGCGGTGACGACACGCTCAGCCAGAGCACCCGCATGGGACCGCTGGAGCTGTTTGTCGCCGTTGAAGACGTCAACCTCGAAGACGGCAGCACGATGCAGATCCAGTGCCAGCGCCTCTTCTACGACAACAAGCCCGGGCAGGCTGAGGGCAAAGCCGACGTCTGGGGCTCCATGACCGACGCCCAAGGCAACGTGGTGCCCGCCGCGACGGCAGGAACGCGCCCGCGCAACGCCAAGGTCACCTACCAGGGCCAGACGTGGACCAGCCCCTTCATCACCGTCTACCTCAAAGGCAACGAAGTGTCCCGAGTGATCACCAAGGACGTCTCCGGCAGCCGGTGAGGTCGCAGAGGGAAGAGGGCAAAGACCTTGCGACACAGAGGCGCAGAGAAAACAATAACGGGAAGGGCTTCTTCAGTCTTCCTCTTCAGTGCAATTGTTTTTCTCTGTCTTCTCTGCGTCTCTGTGTCGCATATTCCCTGGGGCTGGAGTGTCTTCACAGCACTTCGTTCATCGAGCCGCTGCGGAAGCCTTGCAGGTCCAGCGTCACGTAGGTGTAGCCCAGGTTCTTGAGGCCGTCGACGATGGCCTCGCGCGACTGCATCACCAGGCCCATCGCCTCGACGGGCAGCTCGATGCGGGCGATGCGTTCGTGGTCGCGCACGCGGCACTGGATGAAGCCCAGGTCTTTGAGCAGGTACTCGGCCCGCTCGATGCGCCCCAGGCGCTCGGGGGTGAGTTTCTCGCCGTAGGGCACGCGGCTGGCCAGGCAGGCCATCGCGGGCTTGTTCCAGGTCTTGAGCCCCATCGCCTGCGAGGCCTTGCGGATGTCGGCCTTGGTCAGCCCCGCGTCCATCAGCGGGTAGGCCACGCCCAGCTCGCGCCCGGCCTTGATTCCGGGGCGCCAGTCGCCGCTGTCGTCGGCGTTCACGCCGGCGGCGACGGCCTCGAACCCGCGCAGAGCGCCGACTTCCGCCAGGCGCTGGAAAAGCTCAGACTTGCAGTGAAAGCACCGGTCCGGCGGATTCTCGGCGTACTGGGGATTGTTCATCTCGCAGGTGGTCACCTCGACCAGCTCGACCCCGATCTGCCGCGCCAGCGTCACGCACTCGCTGTGCTCGCGCTGCGCCAGGCTCGACGATACGCCCGTGGCCGCCAGAACGTTCTCCCTGCCCAGAACGTCTGCCGCCAGCGCCAGCAGAAACGTGCTGTCGACCCCGCCCGAAAAGGCCACAACCACGCGCCTCAGGCTGGCGATAGATTCCCTGGCAGCCGCCAGCTTCTGGCGCAGTTCCGCCGGTAGTGCATCGAATGACTTCATAAGGCGTGCTCTCCAATACCCCACATTATACAGAACCGATATGGAGTGCGGCAGCCTTAGCTGCCGCTTTTGCAGTTTCCGCAGCCCGACAACTCTGAAAGCGGCAGCTAAGGCTGCCGCACT
>JBDKTA010000052.1 GCA_039680605.1 Planctomycetaceae bacterium
CGATGCCTTCGACGACGGCCACCTCGCCAAACCGCGGCAGTTGGCGATAGGCGTCGAAGATGGCGTCGAGGTCGACGCTCTGGCCGAGCTTTTCGGCGGCCACGTTTGGCGCCAGCGGCTGGGCGAATCGGACAGGGGCGATCTGCGCCAGCGACTGCGTGGTGTCGGCGCAGGCGGCGAGGAACTCGGCGTCGGTGCTGACGAGGTCGTTTCGATAGCGGCGGCAACCGCTGGCGGCGGGCTTGAGGTAAAGGGGTCAGGTACCTTTTCGGGTGAGGCCATGAACGTGAGATGATGAATGGTTGAAGTTGCCGACAATTTGGCGGCCGCGGTCTCGCGGGCGGGCGGCTGCCAGACGAGCCGCGGCCGGAACTGGCGGGCCGTCGCCGAGTGGGCGTGCGGGTGCCCGATATGGCGCTTCAAAGATCACGGCTGTCGTTACAAAAAGCAATCCGCCGTGTTAAGTCAACCATAGCGTTGAATGCCATGACAAGACCCACAGTTACAGACATCCTGAGGCATTCCACTACAGTCCGAGATCTGCTCCTTTGCCCGATCATCATGACTGATGCGATAGCATCCAGCGGATGGGGCCCAAGAATAGCGGCTGCCTGTATATCTCTTTGTGCCAGTGAAACAATAGCGCTCGTGGCTTTCTTGATTGCTCGTCAGATCAATACTGCGGTTGAGCTAAATGTCGGCGCTTTGTGGGCCATATTTGCGTACATTGTCTTTATCGAGCGGACAGTCTATCTTGTGCTGGCAGAGATTGTTTACGCCAACCGAGCCCGCCTTGACGGGGCGACCAGATCCAAAGTGTCATTGACAGCGGCCTCGGGGAGCTGGCAGCCAGTTCTGCTAAGTGCGTGTATCCATGCGGCACTTGCCTCTTGCGTGGAAAGTAACAGTCTATTTTGGTCTATAGGTTTGTTCTACATAATCCCTGTCGTTTTGTGGCTGGTTGTGTGGTGTTGGAAGGTACGTAGATATATGCGCATTTCAGAGCCGGTTCAGGTTTAGCGCGTGCTGTATCGGCTCCGCAGATTCTAACAGCATAGGCCCCTTGGAGTGCGGCGGCAGCGACGCCGCCCTGGATGTTTTTTCGGACAAATCAAACCGTCATGATGCGGGGATGCCGGAAACCGGAGAATGCCAAGTTACCGACCATCTTCTGCCAGAGTCTCTATGCCTTTGAGGTAATGATTTGTGAGCCAACAACAGCCAAGGCGGCGTCGCTACCGCCGCACTCCAGGGTCGCCTTGCGGCGACGAAGATAAGCCGGGCAGTTCCTCTTTTCCGCCAGGGCAATGAGGGCATCGTAGGTCATCGTCGCGACGGCCTCGCCGGTCTGTAGCATGCCGCCGCCGTCGCGCCACGCCGCTGCACGGGCTTAGAGGGATAGCTTCCGGCATGCGAGACCCGCAAAAATAGATATCGGCCGACGGTAGTGAATATACTAGGTGAGCAAATGGGCAGCTTTGGGGCTTATGGCCTCGGTCTTGACACGAGGAGGCAACCAGCATGGTACGGCATCTCCGCGAGACGGTTTTCGTGGTGGCCCTGACGGTGGCGTTGGGTTTGGCCCAGCCGGTTTGGGCCCAAATGGTCGTCAAAGATTACCAGACGAATACAACCATCACCTCGGGGGGCAGCTCGACCCTCAACATCAGCACCAGCACCACAGAGAACAACACCGCATTCAACTCGTTTTCACGGTTCAACGTGTATGACGGCTACACGGTCAATCTCGTCCGCCCCTCAAGCGCCACCAACCTGATCAACCTTGTTCAGAACGAGATCAGCCTGCTGGACGGACATCTCAGGACCATCAACACCTCAGGTCTGGTGGCGGGCAACAGCTTCTTCGTCAATCCCCTCGGATTCACCGTCAGTTCAACGGCCCAGGTGGAAGCCGGCTCGGTCACTTTTGAGACGCCTACGCAAGAGTTTATGGCCAACTTCTTTGAAGGTTGGGCGAATCCCAGCGATGCTGCGACAAGCGCGGTCCTGAACGGCACGCTGGCGATCAACCCCAACGCCCAGATCATCCTGGACGGCGCCATCAACGCCAGCGTGACTTCTGTCTATGGCGATTGCCGTTTTGCCGGCTCCGTCAGTGGCGACTTCAGCAGCGGCTACGCCACCACGTTCTCCGGCACGGGAACGCGGAGCATTGGGGGGGAACTGCTCGCGTCAGGCCGCCTGAGCGTCGATGCAGTCACTGTCCAAGTCGGCGATGATCTGCAGATCGATGGCAGCGGCTACATTATCGCCACCTCCGGTAGTCGTATCGTTGTCGGCGGCAGCCTGGTTTGTGCCAGCACGCGCCCCGACCTGTGGGACACCCGTGGAGCCGAGCTGGTCCTGCCCAGCGGGCCTCACACGCTGCACCTGGCCGGCGGGGACCTTGGGCCTGGTGGGGACAACGGCTTCGCCTGGGGGACGCTCACCCTGGAAAGCGGCGCGGGCCTGGCTCTGATGGACGCCGTCAGTCCGGCTGGCGCTGCGCTCTACCTGGACGTGCTGGCTCTGGCCGACGGACTGGCCCAGATCCCGTCCATTACGGGCAACGGCTTCAACATCTACTACGACCCCTCAAACCCGGCCAATGCCTACTTGGGCGGCGCCAGCTATCCGCTGACCAACGGGGGCGCCATCACTCCTATTCCCGAGCCGGCCGGCCTGCTCCTGCTGGTCACCGCCCTGCCGTTGGCGATGCGCCGGCGTCGCAATGCTGCGTGAGCCGCACTGGCTGGCGGCTGAGATGCGGGCAAAGAGAAGTCGCCGTCACATCGACAAATAGGAGGACGAGGGCGACGAGGAACTATCCGAGTCAATCTGACTGTGCCACCCATTGGACGTGCTTGCCCAGCCCTTTGGCAGCGGCAAACTTGAGCAGGCGCTGATCCGCTGTAATCAGCGGGCAGTGATTCCTCATGGCAAGAGCGAGGTAAAGACAGTCATATACGGGATGGTTCGACCGCAACGATATTTCCAGCGCCGGCTCGATGAGGTCCGTCATCGCCGTTATCTCAAGAGGCACGTTTCGGATGTCGTCGAATAACGACCTCGCTTTGTCCAGAAGGATCTCGCCTCGCGAATGGCGTTTCCAGATGACATTGGCCAACTCGGCGTAGATCAGATCCGGCGCAAGCAGCGTCGCTTCTCCTTCCAGCAGTCCCCGGGCATGATCGGCGTGCTGTTCCTGAAAGAAGGCGGCGGCCACGACGCTGGCGTCCACCACGGCCTCACTCATCGCTGGCGATCCTCACGAATCAGTTCGACGCTGCTGGGAGTAAATGTCTTTCCCGCAAACTCTTTCTTCCACTTGTCCAGTATGCGGGTCACTTCCTGTTTATCAGTCCCGGCGGCTTGCTCCAGCAAGAGCTTAACTTCCCCCTGAAGCGAACGTCTGTTTCGTTTGGCTTTGGCCTTGAGGCGCCGGACTGCAGCGGCGTTCAACCCGCGAATCAAGATGTCTGGCATGATGTTTCTCCAGTTGCCGTATATCAGAATGATATCATCGTCTTCTGTTTGAGGCAAATGAAAAGGCCACTTCCCCATCCTCCTGATCTCCTCAATCCTGTAATCCCGCACTCCCTGCCCCGCTCCGAATCCGCAATCCGACCCCCCCCCGTCAGTCACAGCCCGGCGATCTGGGCCCAGGGAACTTGCGCTATGATGGTCTCTGCCGCGGGGGCGAGGGTGGCCTCTTCTACATCGTTGTCCGGCTCGTCCGTCACCAGCACGACGCGGTCGACCTTGCCCCGCAGACCGATCTGGGCGGGATTGGCGGCCACCGACGGATCGAACGGCGCGGCGTCGCCGGGGTATCGGTTGATGACGACGGCCGCAACGTGCAGCCCGGCGCTGCGGGCGGCGTGCAGTGTCAGCAGGGTGTGGTTGATGGTGCCCAGGCCCGGCCGCGCGACCACGACCAGCGGCAGGCCGATCAGGCGGGCAAAGTGGATCACCCAGA
>JBDKTA010000053.1 GCA_039680605.1 Planctomycetaceae bacterium
TCCCTTCAGCTCCAGTCTTCGTTCGCCGCCGGCGGCGAACGAAGACTGCCACGGCGCAGCGGAGCTTTTCCCGCGAAGCCGGGCCCCCCATCTATCGTGACAGCGGCGAAGTACGCCTTGGCAAGCCGTGCATCCGCCTTCGCCATGGCTACGGCGGACAGGTTCACTCATCCATCCATCCATCCATCCATCCATCCATGCCAATTCACCCACCATCGACCTGGCTTGCCCGTTCTTTTGCGGCAACAGTGTCGGCGGGGACGAATGGAAATCGGTCTTCGAGTACAACGGCGGCGGGGAGTTTTTGGACTCGATGTTCAGGTTCCAGATCAACAAGAACGACGGCAGCCTTCGGTGGAGTTGGGATTTCGTCCGCGGCGGCGAGGGCGACGTTCACCTCACCCTCACGGTCTGGGGCGGGGCGGGGATGGGGGCGGCGACGGCGTGAACTGGACGCCGTGCGGGCACGCCCGCTAAGATTCGCCCGCTATGGTCTTGACACAGACTTGCTCATGGATGTCGCCGGATTTCTCCGGTGTAAGTTCCTAAAGAACCACCTCAGCCTTGCTGCTGCCTATGGTGCAGTCTCGGATTGCCGCATGGCAGGAGTTTGAAGCGAGGAGAGGCGGGCCATTTCTTTTGTCAGTTGCTCCGCAGACTCCACGCGAAGCGTCGGGATATCCGCGATGGCAATCTTTAACGGAACATACCCGGCCTCCAGAAGCCGCTCGCGGACAAAGCCTGCAGATTCGGTCGGGATGTTCAGGCAGCCGAACAACGCTTCCAGGTATTCCCCCTTTAAGGTAGGAACCATGAACACCTTTACGGCCGGATCACTTTGTCCTTTAGGGAGATACTCAGGTCTTACATCGCCTTGGAAACGATTTAGATTAAGTACGTTGCCGTTGATAACCACCAATGATTCCAGGCCCCCGGTAGGCATATCACTCAAGCGGTCGTCGCACCGCAATGCCAGCAACTCGTTCCATTGCCTGGCAGCCTCATGCAAGGGAACTCGCGGTTGAAGTCTCGCGACCGCAGTTATGGTCTGCCATTGCGGCTTGCGCGCGACCGGCTGAGAAGCTGCCTCAGACTTCTTTCGAGCCCCTTCAGCGAGGCGCGGTTGAGCTTTGAGCCATACTGGTAGCCCGATCAGCCGCAAGAAGATCGGGGCATCCTTCTGCGGCTGAGATAGGAAGAGGAATCCCATATTGTCCTTGATACCTCTCTTTTCTTCGCCAACCATTGGCCCCGTCGACTCTACTTGGCCTACGCGAACTGCCGCTATTGAGCGCCAGCTCAGAACCTTGTGCAACAGGTTGACATTGAAGCCTCCATAGAACCGCGAGGCCTCCGATGCTGTGCCGTTCAGCCCAACGGACAAGGGCGCCTCACATGACTCCAACATGTCCTTGGTCAGAAGGAGCATGCCCGTGGGCTTGTACGGCTTTAAGTCTTCCACTACTTGGATTCTGCGGGGGCGATAGGTGAGAGGATCAATCGTGTATTTCGAATATACTTCGATCCTTCTTCCTGAAAGAATGACATTGTAGGGTAGGACAAAGGCAAGATCATAATGCGTGGCCGGAGCATGCATATCGACAACTCGGAGGTCGGGCGGGCCGTCCGGGCCGTGCCAGAAACTAGCTGGCCCACTCCAATAGAGGTTGTCGTCCACACGCAAGACAGACGCCATGCCTTTTGCGCGGGATCCCACCCAGTCGCCATTTGCAGTGGCTGCTCTCTCCCAAAAGTCCTTTGTATTCCAGGTCAACGTATTGGGCATTGGCAACCGAAGGATCAGTAACCTCGCCACTATCTGTCCCGATTCATCTGGGAACTCGGTATATGAACGTACCTCAATAGGGCTGTGAGAGGGGCGAGTTGCAATCGTCGCAGGGTCTTTGCGACCGGGAGCGTCTGACTTGCCCTGTTGCAGAGGGATCAGACAAAGGAAGAATACCAGTGTTGCGGTGTACGTCGGGCCACAACCCATCAGAAGAGGCTCCAAGGAGGCATCTTCAGTTGTCCCATCCAATGTCGTCATTCGCTGTGGCCTCTAGCTATGTTTGTGACTGCCGAAAATTGGCGGAGTACTTGCCATTGATCCCATGCCGGTATTCTACCCCTCCAGCCATGGCCCCGCAACGGGTCCGCTGCGAGTCTCACGGGCCCAGCCCTCGCCCTCACGGTCTGGGGCGGGGCGGGGATAGAGGCGGGCCTGGGTTGACCTCATCGCTGAGCGAAGGCGACAACATACTTAGGGGGTCGGGCCGCCTATCTCCTTCGCCTATCTGCGGGACGTGCTCACCCGTATCGCCAGCCATCCGCACCACCGTCTGCGAGAACTGTTGCCGGGGAACTGGAAGCCGTGAGGCCACGCTAATCTCCGTCGGACTGGCGGTCGCACGCATCATCTATCGCCTTCAGCAACGACATGGCGAAGTCGCGAGTGCAGCCCATTCGTGTGTCAAACTCCCAGTCTTCAAGTTCTTTGTCGACCTCAGCCAGGGCATTCTTCATGGTCAGTAGGTGCTTGGAGCAAAGCACAACAACAATTCGCTTGTCGCGGGTCCACTGGGCATTGAGGGGGAAGTGCGAACACTCGTCAGCAGTTGCATCGCACGCTTCGGACGACTCGGGGTCAGGTGTCAAGTCGTACACCTTGCCTACGGCGTCAAGCAAAGCAATTACGCCATCGCGGTCTACGCCCAGCTTGCCCTCGAACGGCGCGACCGTGAAGCCATTACACACCTCATTCAGGGCGTTGTTCACGGCGAGCAACTCCGCTTTGGTGAACTCAAAGGCTGGCTTGCATTGTTCATTGATAGTCGGCTTCACGGTAGCTCCTTACTTCAGGCGATTGAGGAAGTAGTTTACACCTTCTACCGGCTGGAAAGCAGTACCGCCGTCTGCCGCAAGTGGGTTCCTGACCACGACAGTTCCAGAGCCTTCATGCCAGTATGCCACTCGCCCACCTGACAACTGCCTGACTGCCGTCGGGTTGTTCATCACGCTCTCGATATGCGTCTGGAACTGTGCCCGCGTGCGCGCGACGCAGGGAGTACCAGCACAAGTGCTACCCGGAATGAAATGTGCGAAAGACTATGGACACTACCCGCTACCGAAAGATATCCTACTTTATCGTTTTTAAAGAACTTCCGCCCGAATCCGCTGGGCCGTTACACCCGACTGGCTAGGATCGTTACTCTACAATCCGCTGAGCCGCTGGCGATCTTTATAAGACTGCATGATCCGGAGCAGGAGAAAGGGGATGGAAATCCGGGGACACCATACTAGTTTCTGCGCTTTCGTCTGGTCTTGGTGCCCTTTGAAGGTCGGCCGCCGGGTTTGGGCAGTAGCGGGCTGTAAGCCCCAACAATTCAACCGCCTTCGCGACACGATCCGTTCGAGGTCCCATGCCGCTATTCTACCCCTCCAGCCATGGCCCTGCAATGGGGCCGCCGCGAGTCTCACGGCCCCTCACCCTCACGGTCTGGGGCGGGGCGGGGATAGGGGCGGCGCTGGGTTGACTCACCGCGTGCGAGCGAGCGTCAACACGGCGGCCACGGCGATCCTTGCCGCCGCCAATGGCGAAGCGGAACAGAAGGCGCTGCCTGGTCGCAAGCGACACGCAAAGCGTGTGCGACGGACCCTGCCATGGCTCGATGAACGAGTTTAACTCCTTCTAAGCTTCCCGTTGATTCTAAGTGAGGAGAAAGACCTCTTCGATCTTTCGCAACGGCCAGTAGATTGCGTTCAGCGAGCGGTCGCTAAGCGTATAGAAGCGAGGAGCGGAGAGGCTACAAGAGAAAGCCAAGGGATTGCTAGGGTCACCGCAATGAAAAGCCTCAACCTTCGGAAATAGATCTAGATTATTCTGAATCACCCCTCCCACCCGCAGCGTGCCATAGCTGCCGACATAAGCCAACAGCATCAACGCAATAACGCCGGCGACGATGGTGCCTCTTTTCGACGCGGTCTTCCCGTTGGGCATACTCACTCCTTTGTCGGCGCTGTGGAGCCAGGTTGTGTCTCTGCGGCGTCCCGTGGCCTCTCGCCAAGATTCGGTGTAGCCGCTGGATACTTGCCATCGCTCCCACGTCCAGATTCTACGCTCTGCCTGGCAACTGTGCCAGCCCGCAACGGGTCTGGCCCAAGGCGAGCGAACCCCGCCGATTTTATAGCGCCCTCTATAGCGCTGCCTGTTTTTAGCGTACATCGTGAGACAGCATGAGACACCGTGAGAATGACGCAAGCGCTTTGAAATAAACGACTTTGTGCATAAGTCCAGTAACGGCCGCTAACTGTCCAGTTTGGCCGTTTATTTATGGCATGCAGAAGGTCAAGGGTTCGAGTCCCTTCAGCTCCAGTCTTCGTTCGCCGCCGGCGGCGAACGAAGACTGCCACGGCGCAGCGGAGCTTTTCCCGCGAAGCCGGGCCCCATCTATCGTGACAGCGGCGAAGTACGCCTTGGCAAGCCATGTTCTTCCGAATTGGTCAAAAGAGGCCTCATCTTTCCAACGCTGATCGCCAGCATCGTCAGGGCTGCAAGAATCAGTAACACCGTCAGCGTGTCCAGCAACCGTCCGGCCCAGATGCGCGTCAGCGTGCGCTGCAGCCGCCAGGCAGCCAACAGAAAGATGATCAGTGACGCGACGATGATTGCGGTGACATCAAGGTGGAAGTCCGCCAGAACCCCGGCCGCAAAGGCCGCCGCGGCAGCAAAGAATGCCATGCACACGAAGGCCCCGCCGTTCCCCCGGCGCTGGGACTGCCGCAATTCCTCCAGGTGTTTTTGCGAGCGGCCCAACTGATCGGCGACATCTTCCCCCCGCTCCATCGCGGCCTGAAGGATTGCCACCTCGCTTTGAGCTCGCCGGACACGCCACGCGGCCTTGCGGTCCTGCGAATCGTCGGCGCCTTGCCATACCCATCGCCAGATGCGGCTGAGCAAGTCAGGCTGTGAAATCCCCATCATTCCATCCTTCCGATATTCCGCACATCCGCGTGCCCATGGCGGCCGCGCAGCCTTGGTCCCATGCCGCTATTCTACCCCTCCAGCCATGGCCCCGCAACGGGGTCGATGGGAGGCTCGCGGCCCCCGCCTCACCCTCACGGTCTGGGGCGGGGCGGGGACGGGTTGACCGAGAATATTCGCCGCCGAGCGATGGCGGCAATGTGATATTAGGGGATCTGGCCCTCCGATCAAATAAACTCACACGCCTCCGTCTCTTCGTCAACCTTCACTCCGAGTGTCGTTGTAGTCAGATCCAATCCAGAATGATCCTTTAGATGGTAACTGACAATCCAGCAAGGCTTCCTGTTGGGAAACGCCTCCGGAAAGTCATCTTCCATCAAGTGGACAACAGAAGGCGGGCCTTCGACTCCATCGGAACAGTCTTCTTTCTTAAGAAAAGCCCAAGCAATCCCAACCGCCTCAGTCTGACATAAGACTCTCATTTTGTCTGCGGCCTCTCGGTAAGATTCAGACACGGACTACCCCAAAGCGGTCGGGAATCGCCATTGGTCCCATGCCGGTATTCTACCCCTCCAGCCATGCCCCCGCAACGGGGCCGCCGGGAGTCTCCAGCCCTCACCCTCACGGTCTGGGGCGGGGCGGGGATAGGGGCGGCGTCGGGATGACCTCGCCACCGACGACCGAGGCCGTGGACCTCGCCTGCCCTACAGACTCACGGGCAAATTCTTCAAAAACCGCCCGGCCAGGAACCAGCGCCTATGGCCCTACAATCCGCTGGGCGGGTACAGCCGTTACAGGCGCTAAGAGCTTCTTCGCCACTTGCGAAAGGGTCTTCTGTTCATGCACACACGTTGTGTATTATTGGGAAGCTCCTCCAGCAGCATAACCCCTCGGCGATACTGCCACCTCGTGAGGAAGAAAAGAGCCCCACAGCAACATCTAATATATTCGCCCTTCGGAGTATCTCGCACCAATATCCACCCCGCTATCCCTTTTCTTGAACAGGCTGGACAAGAATCAGGATAGAAAGGGTAGAGCCGTTCATAAAGTCTACCCAGGAGTTGCACTCCAGATGCCAGAAGGACTCCAGCGACAAAGCCTGAGAGCCCGTACGGCCATCCATACTTCGACCCAAAGAAAGCGGCCGCAGCCACTCCGGGAACAAAGAACAGGACTATCGCAAAGAGGTCAGCGAAGCTCATTACTCTGCCTTTGCTAGTGCATTTGATCCGACAGTCCTGGAACATAAAATCTGAGAGCCAGTAAACTTCAGACACAACGGCAATGAAACTGGCGGAGTAGTCGGCATTGGTCCCATGCCGGCATTCTACCCCTCCAGCCATGGCCCCGCTACGGGGCTGCCGCGAATCGGGGCAGCAGGGGCGAATCGAAAGGAGGTCATGACGGTGACACAGAGAAACCGGCTCTGTAATGCCAACCGTCAGGTTCTTGTCTTGAGGCGAAGATTTTCTTCAGCCGGCATTCTGGGGCTCCGCCCCAGACCCCGGAGTTTGTCGCATCGGGCTTGCGGCAGAGGCTGCGAAGGCCCACCTCTGCCGGAAGCCATAAAGCGATAAACTCCGGGGGCGTGGGGGCGGAGCCCCCGCCACGCTGCTGTGCCGGAATGCCTTTAGTTGCGGCCGAGCGAAGCCAGGCCGCCTCAAGACCTCCGCGGGGAAATATCCGGGCTAATCCCACACTCGCCGTCCGTATGATCCCGCCGCAGGCCCCGGCGGTCAAGGCCGGATCGTGTTGCATCAGCCGCTCTCCCCCGCGTACCCGGACGCCCATGGGACGGGAACAACCGACGACGAGGACGAGGACGAGATTCGCATCCATCCATCCGCCTTCGCTCTGCGAGCTACGGCGGACAAGTCCATGCCGGGGACATGGCGGCTGGAAAACGGCCGCCATGGCACCCATCCATCCAATCATCCACTCATCCATCCACTCATCCATCCATCCATCCATCCATCCCATCCATCCATCCATCATTCCGCCTTCACCGCCCATGGCGACCCGCTTCGCGTGTTGCCATGCCACCCAATCATCCACTCATCCGTCCATCCATTCTTCCAGCATTCCAGCATTCCAGCATTCCATCATTCCGTCTTCACCGCCCGTTCCCATCTCTTGTCTTAATCCTCTTAATCCTTACAATCCGCGTAATCCCGCACTCCCCGTCCCTGATCGCTCATGCCGCCCATGGCGACCCGCCGCTGTCGCTTACGGACTTACAATCCCCTGCGACGGTTATGCAGGAACGCGCGGGGCAAGCTCTGCCGCTGACGGGTCCGGCTTGGCGGAGTCGGCTAAGAGTTGGTCGAGCATGTCGGCGGGGGTGTCGTCGCGCGTCAGGAGGCGGTCGAGGATGAACTCGCGGCACTTGCGGGCGGTTTCGCTGCCGCGGACGAGGCCTTCGTCGATGTGCATTCTCATCAGCGTGGTGGCCTTTTTGGCGGCCAGGTCTTGGAGGGCCTGGCGGCGGGCCTGGCGGATGTCGAGGAGTTGCTGGTGCAGTTCGGGGCGGGTGCGCCCCTGGGCGATCTTGGCGACCATTGAGCGGCTGATGCCGATCGCCTGGGCGACCTGCTCATAAGCGACGCCGTCGGCGAGCAGGTCCAGCAATTTCATTTCATCGTACTGTGCCATGGAAGACTCCCTTTGGTTAGAGGCAAGGTTGTTTCTCGATTAGCCCGGATATTTCAACGCGGAGATCGCAGAGACCGCAGAGGTGTCTTGAATCAAAAGACTTACAGAAACTTTACGGAGTGGGCCTCATGGACGGTCTGTTTTTTCAGATTAGCGCCACTCGCGACGTTAGATGGTCTTGTTTTGAGTCAATCTTCTTCTCTGCGTACTTTGCGGTCTCTGCGGTTCATGTTAGACAAAAGCCAAGGCCCAAGGGCGCACGACGGCGCCTTGGGCCTTGGCGGGATCAGTAATCTTCGATTGGTTCTCTCACCCGTATTATAGTCACTGGACAGGCGGCGGCGAGAAAATCGAAATGCTTTGAGCGAAAAGGCCGGGAAAAGCGCGTGTAAAAAAATAAAATTCATTTCAGGGACACGTGGTTTTTGCAACTCTCGAACAAATTCCAGTGCGGGGTGGTTCCATATCCCCGCGGGCGCGCAGGCATTGTCCGGGCGAGCGAAGAAACTGCGGCGGATGGTTGTTAAACTATTACAGCACAATCAGATACGAAAAGCTCCGTTTTGCAGTATCGCCGAAAACAGACAAGAAAAGACAATGAAGGGTCAATGCCGTCATCGCAGGCATTCATCCATCTGTCCACGCCCGTCCCCCGTATCTAAGGACGCATCGGAGGGGAAAAACCGACGACGAGGACGAGGACGAGGACGAGCACGAATCGCTCCCCGATCCCATCTCTTGTTTTAATCCTCTCAATCCTTACAACCCGCGTAATCCCGCACTCCCCGTCCCTGATCGTGCATGCCGCCCATGGCGACCCGCTTCGCGTGTCGCCATGCCACCCGTCCACCCATCCATCCATCCATCCATCCATGCATCCATCCATCCATCCTCTTCCTGTCGAACAACAGCCAAAGCGGCAGCTCTGGCTGCCGCACTCCACATGGGAGGCGGGGGGGTCAGTCCATCTTTTCCTGCTTGATGGCGTAGACGATGAAGCATTTGCCTTCGGCGGGCAGGGGGGTGATCTTCCGCGGCAGGCGGGTGTATCCCATCGTCGGGTTGAACGTGCCGCTGGAGCGCCTGGCCCGCTCCAGGACCGGGGCGATGGCCGAGGCGGGCAGCAGGGTCGACGGTCCGCCGTCAGTCAAAGCCGCGTTGAGGCGGCCCAGCATGAAGCCTTCCAGCGTATCGCCGCCGGCGATGATCGGGGCGGCGGCCTCGCCGGCGGCCAGGGCGAACGTGGTTTCCTTGGCGTCGCCCGACTCGACGCGCGGGGCGATGGTCCGCGGGGCGGCGCCCATCGCCGGCCAGTATCCCAGCCCGTACGCCACGGTGCTGCGGTCCTGGGCGGGCGGGGCCTTGGTCGCGGCCGGCGCCGGCGGGCGAGCGCCGGGAGCGGCGGGGCGGGGCGGCGCCGGCGGCCCGGGCACCGTCAGGGGCGTGAACTGCGCATCCTCGACGTGGAGCATGGCCACGCCCAAGGGCTTCTCGCGCGAGGAATAGCTCACGCGCAGCAGCGACGCGGGCAGCAGACGCCCGTCGGCCAGGCGCACGACGATCTCGGCGGCGCCGGTGGTGAGCGTCTCGTCGACCATCAGCGTGTGCTGGCCGATCGGCACGCCCAGGGCCTGCACGATCGCCAGGCGGTCGCACGTGGGGATCGGCAGCGCCTTGTCGCGGTCCTGCCAGGGGCGGGCGTCGGGCATGAGCCACTCGATGGTCGTCGTGGCGGTCGACGATGACCCGAAGGCTTTCTCGTACGCGTTGACCGACACGGACGCCTGGACGTAGATCGGGTTCTGCACGTCGGCGCCGGAGGTAGCCTTCATGGCGTCGCGAACCAGGTTCAGGGCCGTCTGCGAGTTGGGTCTCAGTTGCAGCACGATCTGCGCCTGGGCCAGGGCGTCGAGGGGGCGGTTGAGCTTGAGCAGCGCCAGGGCGTGGCCCTGGTGATAGGCGGCCACCTGCGGCGCGTCATCGACAAGCGTTCGGAAGATGCTTTCGGCCGCGGCGGGATTGTCGCCGTGGTATTCGGCTATCGCCAGCAGGAAGCGGCGGATCTGCCCGTCGCCCCAGGTTTGGGCGAGGTCTTTCAGGGCCTTGGCGTAGCGTGTTTGAAGGCTCTTCTGGTTGGACGGGTCGCGGGCGGCCCTGCCCCGCATCCGCGTGGCGCGGCGGGCGAGGTCCTGGGAGTTTTTGTATTCCTTGTTGAAGGCCTCGCGATGCGTGGCGAAATAGGAAGGCGTGACCCACTTGCCGTCGACTTTGCGATGGCGGTCGTGTACGGCGAGGCGCCACTGGCGCAGTTGCTCGGTCAGCGCGTCCGGCGGCGCGGCGCCGGCGGCTGCCACGCGGCGCATCAGCGTGAAGACGATCGGTTCGGGATTTCCCGTGGCGGCGATGTCGATGCCGCCCTCGTCGTCGCTGCCGGGCGCGGCGCCGCCGGCGGGGAATCCCGACGCCGGCGCCGTCGCGGGCGGGGCGTCTTGCTTGCCGTCGGCGGGCGCTTCGTCCTGGCGAATGTGGAGCACTTGCGAGGCCTTGACCGTGATCACGCCCATGCCGATGTCGATCTTGATCTCATCGCCTGTTCGCGTGATTTTGCCGTCGAAGGTGCGCCCGTCGCGTAGAAAGATAGTGTCGGCGGCCGCTGGCAGGGCCAGCACCGCCGCCACGCCCAGCAGGAGCAGTGTTTTCATGGAACGACCTCGCGTGAGCATTTGTTCAGTTTAACGAACGAACAGGGCCGCGTGTTGTATGAATTCCTTTTACCTTGCGCGGCCGATACAATGAAGGTGCTATCGATCACTCTTAAGGATGTCTGATGAGACCGCTGACCGTACTGCTGTGCATCGCTCTGGCCGCGCCGATTGCGGCGGGGCAGGGTTTCTTCGGTGCTGGGGCCTCGAACATCACCGCCGCGGCTGTCCCCAGCCACACGCGCGTGGCGCCGGGGCAGAAGCTCCACCTTGCCGTCGTGCTTGCCATCGAGCCGAACTGGGTCTTCTACGGGCCTGACCCGGGCGATGTTGCGCAGGCGGGCGAGATCATTGTCGAGTCGGATCACTTGAAGGCCCAGCCGGTCCTGTGGCCGCCGACGCATCGCAAGGTAACCAAGGCCGGCGCCGAGACGTTAGTCAACAACGTCTACGCGGGGCGGACGGTAGTCTATGTTCCGCTGGAAGTCCCCGGCGATGCCAAGGCAGGCCCGCGCGCGATCCGCGCGAAGGTCGAGGGGCAGATCTGCCACAAGGATGGAACGTGCGTTCCGCTGCAGAATCTCGCGGCGGAAACTTCCGTCACGGTCGCGGGCGAAGCCCTGGTGAATCCCGCGTGGGCGGCGGATGAGACTCTGGCGGGCGGTCTGAAAGACGCCAAGCCGCACGAGGCGGCGCCCAAAACCGCCGCGGCGACAACGTCTGCCAGGGAGCCCGCCGCGGCGACTCAAATGCCCGACATTGCGCCGATGGAGTTCGTCGTCTACGGACAGCAGCAGGATTTCAGCCTGTGGGCGGGGCTGGCGCTGGCGGTGCTGGCGGGGCTGATTCTCAACATCATGCCCTGCGTTTTGCCGGTCATCCCGTTGAAGGTGATGAGCATCGTGCAGCAGGCGGGGCAGTCGCGACGGCGGTTTGTCACCATGGGCCTGGCCTTTGCCGGCGGCGTCCTGCTGTTTTTTGTCGCCCTGGCGATCCTCAATCTCGTTCTCAAGCAGGTGCAGGGGGCCGGTTTCGAGTGGGCGGCCCAGTGGCAGAACGACGGTATCCGGATCGCCATGGCCATGCTGATGGTGCTGGTGGCGGCCAATCTTTTCGGGCTCTTCAATGTCACGGTTTCCGGCAAGGTCGCCGCCCTGGAAGGCAGCGGCGGCGGGCATTGGGGCGCTGCCGCGACGGGCCTGCTCACCGGCGTCCTGGCCACGCCGTGCAGTTTCGGCATCCTGACGGCCGCCCTGGCGTGGGCTCAGTCGCTGTCGGTGTTGGTCGGTTCATTCGCGCTGTTGCTGATCGGCGTGGGAATGGCTCTGCCGTACGCGGTGCTGACGGCGTTTCCCTCGCTGGTGGCCCGCCTGCCTCGCCCGGGGCGGTGGATGGAGCTGTTCAAGCAGTCGATGGGGTTCGTGATGCTGCTGGTGGCGGTGTGGCTGTTAGCCGGCGGTGGCGGCAACGCGTACGCCTTCTGGGCGGTAGGGTTTGGCGTGGTGCTGGCGTTCTGCCTGTGGATGTGGGGCTCGTGGGTCAGCTACGACGCGCCGCTGGGTCGCAAGCTCAGGATTCGCGGCGCCGCGGTGGTGCTGGCCGGCGCAGCGGGCTTATGGATGCTCTGGCCGCCGACGCCGGCGGGAGAGGGCAGCGGCGTTCATCTCCAGCCCTTCGACTGGACTCGCATCACCGCCCAGCGCGAGCAGGGCAAGACGGTGATCGTCGATCTGACCGCATCCTGGTGCGTGACGTGCAAGACCGTCGAAGCCGTGATCTATGACAACGCCGAGGTCGCCCAGGAACTCAAGAAGCGGGATGTGACCGCGTATTACGGCGACGTCACCAACGCCCGGCTGCCCGCCAATGCCCTCAAGAAGGCATTGAAGAACGAAGCCGTGCCCAGCACGGTCGTCCTGGGCGCGCCGGGCAAACCCGCCGTGCTGCTGCGCGGCATCTTCACACGGGAAGAATTGCTCGAGGCGATCGACATGGCGCGGAACCAGTAGCATGGGCATCTTGCCCATGAGTAGCACGGGCGTCTCGCCCGTGTAGGCGGGGTGCCACGCACAACAACGTTGTGCGTGTTTCTGAATTTTCATGAGTCGGGGAGCGTGGGCGGGACGCCCACGCCACGCGCGGACGAGACGTCCGCGACACGGCGGGAGCATGGGCGAGACGCCCATGCCACAAAACGGGAGCATGGGCGGGACGCCCATGTGACTCACGGGCGGGACGCCCGTGCTACTGGTTGTCGTCCACGGACGGCAGACGCTTGAGCCTCATCGCGATCAGGATCAGCAGCGCCAGGCCCACGGCGATCAGCACCCCCCAGAGCAGGACCTTGTAGCGTTCCGACCACGGCGCGGGGCGCTCCTTTTTGTGATATTGGGGATTGTCCGACAGGGCGCCCAGGCGAGCCTCGGTAAACCCTTCTTTGGCCAGCTTGTCAGCATAGTGTTCCAGATCGTACTCAGGCGTGACTGCCGCGGCGTTGCCCACAAGCAACCGGTACTGGCGGCCGGACTTCGCCTGGAAGAGCACGAAGACTTTCAGCCGCTGCACGGTGGCGCCGGTGAATGTCAGCGGGGCGTTGTCGCCGTTGGCGATTTCAATTCGCAGGAACCGGTAGTGCCCCTGCGAAGGCATGAGCGGGACCTCCAGCGACTGATCGACATCGCCGGCGGCAGTGAAGCGGTGGATCATCCCCGCGGCCACAAAGTTCCACGGCGCGGCGACGGTCCTGCGACGAACGCCGCCGCCTTCCACCGGCTCGACGATATCATCAGTGACCTTGTTGCGCCCGCGGATGGTATACGCCCGCGCGAAGTTCTTGTCGTCAAACGCCAGCGCGATCCGGGCGATAGGCAGATTCTGCAGGCCGCAGTCCAGCAGGATGACCGTCTGCTTGTCGTTGGCGCCGTCCTGCGGCGCGTCTTGCTCCCGCGGGTTCAGCGTGGTCTGTTGGATCGGCACCGGCGCCAGGTCGGGCTCGACGGCACGGCTGTTGCGGGCGGACACGCGGGTGATGTCGATCTTGCCCTTGTCGTCCTGCCCGTTAAAGACGCTGATGCGCAGGTAGCGGAAATCATTGGCCGGCAGGTCTATCCGCTGTTTGTCGAACAGGCCCGGGATGCGGAATAGCCAGCCGCCCTGACGAAGCACCTGCCACGTTTCGCCGTCGGCCGACGCCTCGATCAGCACGCGCCGCCGGAAATTATCGCCGGAGCTGTCGATGAAGATTTCGTTCTTGAGGATTTTCTTGCCGAAATCCGCCGTCACGCGGCTCAGCGCGGCGTCGGGGTCGAATGTCGCGTTGAGCAGGCGAGCGTTCTCCCGCGTCGATTCCTCGTGGGCGGCAGTCCGTCCCGGGCGAAGGACGTGCGGCGCCCAGGCCCCGCCGTCGTCGAGCAGTCGCACATCCGTCACGCCCGAACTGGACGCGTCAAACACCTCGCCCGGAAGGTCGATACGCGCCAGTCCGCGGTCGGGCGGGCCCTGAAGCTCGACGGCCGCCGTTTTCTGCCAGGCGGACGTGTCGGCCGGTTCGGCCCAGGCTGCCTGGGCCAGGGCGCACAGCGCCATCAGTATCATTGCCTTGCTCATTGCAGGGGCTCCTCGATTGCCGGCTGGCTCGGGGCCAGGCGCTTTTCGAGCTTGTGGTAGAGGTACGCCGAGCCGATCAGCAGCAGGCCCAGGCCCAGGAACGACAGGATGCGGTAGACGTCCTTGACGTGCATCATGTCGACCAAGACGAGCTTCAGCGCCGCCAGGGCGAACAGGCTCAGCGCCGCCAACCGCACGGGGCGCAGCCGCCTGGCAAATCCCACGTACAGCATCGTCAGGGCGAAGAGCCCCCACACCAGCGTGATGGACATCTGCCCGGCGCGGTCGGCCTTGGCTGAATCGGCAATGCTGTTCTGGCAGTACGCCCAGGCCTCGCCCGACAGCAGGACGAGCAGCCCGGCCAGGGCGGCCCAGAGCACCGCCGCGGCGAAGCCTTTACTGTCAGCTTTTTCACGCTGGGCGATGGTTCGTGCAAACAGCAGCGCCATCGTAATGACCGCGGCCCCGGCCAGCATCCGCACGTTGACCAGCAGCACGTGCTCGCCGAATCGCGGGAACGAATACGCCCCGAACACGCAGATGGTCGCCACCACCAGCGGCAAGATGCCGGCGGCGAAGACGGCTATATTGCGGGTGCGGGCGCCGGCCAGCAGATACACCGCCGCCCCGGCCGTCCAGAGGAAGACCACGGCGAGGGTCGCGTGGTACTCGGCGGTGTCGGCGCCTTGGTCATGAATATACTGCCACAGTTCCGAGTGCAGCAGCGACAGCGCCAGGATGCCCGCCACCAGGGCGACGGCCAGTTCCACGGCTCGGTCGGCGGCGGTGGCTTTGGAGCGGTAGAGCCAGCCCACCAGCGCGAAGACGCCCATCGCCAGCGGCACCATCGCGGCGCTGATGAACTGCTTGTTCCAGAGGATCACGAACAGTCCGTCGTAGTCGGGCCAGTACTTGCCCAACAGGGTGATGATGCCCACCGCCAGCACCATCGCCGCCAGCACGCGCGCGGGCTGATAGCGGTAGCGGTACGCCAGGAACAGCAGCACCGGCGCCTCGGCCACCCACGCCAGCATGATCCCGTTGGCCGACAGGTGCAGCGGCACCGCCAGCGTCAGGAACGTGACAGCCATGACGATGCTGGCCAGCAGAGACCGCGTGTCGCTTTCAATGCGGCGGCGCAGCAGCGTGCCCACCGCCAGGTACGCCGCGGCCATGCCCAGGGCGATGAACCCCAGCGTGTAGTCGTAGCGGCCGTAGAGCATGGTCCAGGCCATGATCATGTAGAACGTGGCGTTGACGATGGCCATGAGGAACCGCTCGACGCCCACGGCCGTGCGCGTGGCCAGGTTGTACGCGAAGGGTTCGATCAGGAAGACCAGGTAGAACACCGTCAGCCAGATCATCGCCGGGGCCAGCTGCTCGGTGCTGTAGTGCTGGCCGTACCAGCCCAGGTAGAGGATGATCGTGCCGACCAGCGCCAGGGCGTCGAGGGCGCGGAAGTTGCGCCACAGCGCCACGGCCAGCACGCCCAGGTCGAGAATCAGCAGATAGGTGAAGAGCGCCTCGCGGCGGTTCTCGCCCGTCGAGACCAGCACCGGCGTGAGCAGCCCGCCCAGCAGCGCCAATACCGCCAGCGTCATCGCGTTGTACCGCACCGCCATCGCCACGCCGATGGCCGTCACCAGAATCATGAACGCAAACGACACGGCGTTGTCCATCACCTTGGGCTCGTACACCGAGCAGGCGCTGTAGAACGTGGCGTACAGCACGCCCAGGCCCAGGCCGATGAGACCCTGGCCGAGGATGCGCCATCGCTTTTCCAGGCAGAAGATGCCCGCGGCAATGGCGATCATCCCTCCCAACGCGCAGAGCATGACCTGCGCCGTCGGGCCGATCCAGTCATTGTCGAAGGCGTACTTGAGGAAGAAGACCGTCCCCAGGAGCAACACGATCGCGCCGGCCCAGGTCATCCACTTCTTGCCGATCTGAGACTCCATGCTCTCGCCGGCCGGCGGCACATGCGGGGCCGGCGGCTCCGCCCAGACGTGCTGCGGCGCCGGGGCGGGCTTGAGCTCGGGGATCGGCGGCGGAACTTGCGGCGCCGCGGGGGCAGGCGCAGGTGCCGGAGCGACGGGTTCCGGCACGGCCGCGGGCGCCGGACGCGGCGCCGGGGCCGGGGCAGTGCCGGCGGAAAGGCGCCGCTCGATGTTGGCCAGGCGCCCCAGCGCCTCGCTGACGCTTCGCCGCATGCCGCTTAGCTTCTGCAGCGCCACGATCGCCATGATGGCCCCGGCCAGGCCCACCGGCAGCAGGATGACCAGCAGAATCAGTGCAAAGATGATCTCGTCCATGTTCGCGTCTCCCCGACGGCAGATTTGCCAAGACTATAACAACAGATCCTGTCCACCGGTAGTATTGGGGCGCAAACCTTTTTTGCGTGGCAAAACCGGCGTAACGGTTATATGGTCTGAACCCTGCGAAGGAGAAGACTGTGGCAGCCAGGAAGAAGACCAAGGCAATCGAATCGTTCGAAGTCACCGGCGGCGCGGCCAGCGGCGACCTGCTCACCCAGCGGCGCGGCGACAAGCCGCTGGTCGTCGGCGTGTTGGCGTGCGCGTACTTCGAGTACTGGCGCATGTACGCCAACCTGCATGACGAGGTCGCCTCCGACATGCAGACCGTCGCCGACCGCATCGGCCGCCGGCACGAGGTGGTGTACCCCGGCCTGGTCGACACCCTCGACGCCGCCGACGCGGCGGGGCGGTTGTTCAAGGACAAGCAGATCGACGCGCTGGTCATCACCGAGGGCACGTACTGCACCGACTACATCGTCCATCAGGCGCTGCTGCACCTGCCTGCCGACATGCCCATCTGCATCTTCGCCTGCCAGGCGCACCCCAAGCTGAACTTCGAGACCGGTTACGACCAGGCCCTGCGCAACAGCGGGCCCATGGGCCTGGTGCAGCTCACCGCGGGCTTTCGCAAGATGGACCGCTACGCCAACTACGAGGTCGTCGTCGGGTCCGTCGACGACGAAGAGGCGTATGGCGAGATCGACCGCTTCGTGGCCGTCCGCACGACGATCAGCAACCTGCGTCACTGGAACATCGGCCTCATCGGCCACGTGTTCCGTGGGATGTACGACTTCCAGTATGACAAGACGGCCGTGGCGGGCAAGCTCGGGCCCAACGTCATCGACATCGACATCCGTCACCTGGCGGCGATCTTCGACGAGATCGCGATCGATGAGCCGCGCGTGCGCAAGCTCTGCGCCAAGGTCCACGCCGCTTACAAGGTCGTGACGCTGACCGACGACGAGATCCGCCGCTCGGCGCGCCTGGCGGTAGCCCTGCGCGAGCTGGTGGGGCGGTACAAGCTCGACGGCCTGGCGCTGCTGGGCCAGCACCACATTGAGGCCCGCGCCAACGCCACGTGCTACCTCGGGCTGGCCGAGATGCTCCAGGCCGACCAGGCCCTGGCCGTCACCGAGGGCGACGTGCTGGGCCTGATCATGACCAAGGTGCTCAAGGACTTCACCGGCCGCACGCCGTTCTTCGGCGAGTGGGAGGAAGTCGATACGTCTCTCAACGCGGTGATGCTGCTGGGGCATGGCTTCATCGACCCGCGCGAGGCCCGCGCCGACCTGCCCGTGCAGGTTCAGCCGGCGTGCGAAAACTGGGGCTTCGAGGGCAACAGCCTGGGCTTCCAGGCCACCTACGCCGCCGGGCCGGTGACGCTGACGCACGTGATCCAGGACGCCAAAGGCTGGCGCCTGCTCGTCAGCGAAGGCGAGATCATGGACACGCCCCCGCTGAAGATTTCCGAGACGAGCATGATCGTCCGCGTGGACCGCCCCGTGAAAGAATACTTCCGCGACCTGCTCAAGCTAGGCTTCGCCCACCACGCCATCGCCGCCCCCGGCCGAGCAGGAGCGCAGCTCGAAGCCTTCGCCGAGCAACTGGGCATCGAAGTGTGCAGGCTATGAAGAACAGATCCTCGATCTTCGGTCCTAGATCCTAGGCAGAGGTCAAGCCGGGTCTCCAACTAGGATCGAGGATCTAGGATCGAGGATCTATGCCAATGAACGACCTGGAACGTTTTCACGCGTGCATGGACTATCAGGCTGCCGACCGGCGGCCTAATTGGGAACTGGGCGTTTGGCCGCAGGCGGTGGCTCGGTGGCAGACCGAGGCGCCCGAGGCGGTCAAAGACTTCCACTGGAACTGGTTTGTCGAAGAGCCGGCGATCGGGCTCGACCGGCGCGAGTTCATCGGCGTGCATTACGGGTTCATGCCCGGCTACGAGTACGAGGTACTCGAAGAGACCGAGCAGTACATCATTGCGCGGAACTGGAACGGGATCGTCACCAAGGCCCTCAAGGAAGGCTCCATCGGCGGGGCGCGGATGTGCATGGATGAGTACATCGGCTTTCCGGTTCGCACGCCGGAAGACTGGCCGGATGTAAAGCGGCGACTCGTGGCGGCTGTCAGCGACCGGTATCCCAAGAACCTCGACGAGCAGATCGCCGCGTGGAAGAACCGCACCTGCCCGCTGATCCTGGGCGGCAACTGTGCGGCCAACGGGTTCTACTGGCGGGCCCGCGAGTGGATGGGCACCGAGGGGCTGTCCTTCGCGTGGTACGACTACCCCACGATGATGCACGAGATGATGGAGTTCTACGCCGACTTCATCATCGAGACCAGCCGGCCGGTGCTGGAGAAGATTTCGGTCGATTACTTCACGCTTAACGAGGACATGTCGATGAAGTCCGGCCCGCTGCTGGGGCCCGACACGTTCCGCACGTTCATCTTCCCTCACCTCAAGCGGATGGTGGAGTTCTTCAAGAGCCACGGCGTGAAGTACTTCGCCATCGATACCGACGGCGACCCGACCGTGCTGATACCGCTGTTCATGGATGCCGGCGTGGACTGCGTCTGGCCGATCGAGCGGGCCAGCAACGTCTCGCCGCAGCAGTGGCGCAAGCAGTTCGGCAAGAGCCTGCGCCTCTGGGGCGGCGTCGACAAGCGCGTGCTGGCCACGACCAAACCGGCCATCAAAAAGCACCTGCAGGAGATGGCCGCGCTGATCGAAGAGGGCGGGTTCATCCCCAGCGTCGACCATACCGTTCCGCCGGACGTGTCGTGGGAGAATCTGATGTATTACTTTGAAGCCAAGCGGGATCTGCTGGCGGGGCGATTGTGACAAAGAAGTAATCAGTAATCAGTAATCAGTAATCGGTAATCGGTAATCGGTAACGCGCCTGGCCGTTATCACTGTTTACTGATTACTGTTCTTTCACTGATTACCGATTACTGCTTTTCTGACTGATTACTCTCTCCCCAATTTCCTGTTCTCGATCAACCATGCGGCGGACTGATAGTAGCTGACGGCGTCCTGCAGGAGTTGTTTGGACATGACGCCGGATTCGTGCTGGTCCTGGGCATCGATGGTGTACGAGACGGCCCCTTTTTTCGGCAGCAGGAGCAGGAACTCGTTGCCCTGGAGGAGGCCCACCTTCTGGTAATTGCCCAGCAGTGCCCTGCCTGGGCCTTCGCGCAGGACGTCGCGGCCGAAGAACTTGCTTTGGTACGACCAGTTCATCAATCCCAGCAGCGTCGGGGCCAGGTCCATCTGCCCGGCCAGTTTGCTGACGCGCCGGGGTGTGACGATCCTGGGCGCGTAGATCAGCAGCGGGATGCGATAGTGATCGACGGGCACGGCGACCTTGCCGGCGCTGCTGGCGCAGTGGTCGGCCACGATGACGAAAATCGTGTTGTCAAACCAGTTCTTGCCGCGGGCGCGTTCGATGAACTCGCCGATGGCATAATCGGTGTATGCCACGGCGCCTTCGCGCTCGTGCTGGGGCGCGTTCACGGCGCCCTTGGGGAACGTGAAGGGGCGGTGGTTCGACGTGGTCATGACGATGCTCAGGAAAGGTTTGCCCGCCGCGGCCGACTTGTCGCCCTCGCGCAGCACGCGGTTGAACAGGTCTCCGTCGCAGACGCCCCAGGCATTGGTGAAGGTGATTTCTTCCTTGGGCATGTCCGCGCGGTCGATGGTGGCAAACCCGTTGCCGGCGAAGAACGCGTTCATGTTGTCGAAGTAACCATAGCCGCCGTAGATGAACTTCGTGTCGTACTGGCGCGACCGGAAAACGCTGCCCAGCGAGAACATCCCCTCGTTATCGGGGCGTTTGACCAGCGACTGCCCCGGCGTCGGCGGCAGCGAGAGCGTGACGGCCTCGAGCCCCCGCACGGTGCGCGTGCCGGTGGCATAGAAGTTGTCGAAGACCATCGCGTCTTTGGACAGCGCGTCGAGGCGCGGCGTGAGATCTTCGCTGCCGCCGAAGGACTTCATGAAGTCGGCGCTGAGGCTCTCGATGATCAGGATAATGACGTTGGGGCGGCTTTGGGCCGCCGAAGCCGTGATCTGTCGGGTGATGTCGTCCGGGTCGTCGCTGACGAACCGGGCGTTATCCTGGGCGATCAGGCCCCGCAGATTCTTCAGCGAAGTCTGGGTGTTGTCGCAGATGTAGAACTGGTCGTAGTCGATGACGTTGTGGAAAAACGCCTGGACGAAACTGTACGCGCCGTTCTTGGTCAGCTCGTTGTTGTACTCGTTGTCGCTGATTCTCGACCAGTCGGAATCGACCGCCAGCAGCGCGACAGCCGCGGCGGCGAGGAAGACCCCGCCGCTGCGCAGGCGGAGGCGCATCGGGTGCGGGGCGGCGAAGGCCCGCATCAGGCTGCGGCTGAAGATCCAGGTCACCACCCCGGCCAGCACGCCGATGCAGGTCAGGATGGTTCCTGCCGGGTAGGATTCCCAGACGTTGTCCGTCAGCTCCTGCGTATAGATGAGGTAGTCGATGGCGACGAAGTTGAACCGGGCGCTGAACTCCTGCCAGAAGAACCACTCGGCCATCAGGTCAAACAGCAGGACGCAGATCGTGACGAAGAACGTGGCTACCGCCAGCACCAGCCATGTCTTCCTGCGCCACAGCGACTGCGGCAGGAACAGGCAGAACAGCACGCTCGGCAGGACCACCACGGAGAATGTCGCCAGGTCGAAGACCATCCCGACGCCGAAGGTCCTGGCCAGCGACCACGCATCGCGGTCGGCCTGCTCCCAGCAGTCGCTCAGCAGCACCGCCCGCAGCAGCAGCGAGGCGACCATGAAGATGATGGCGAAGATATACAAGTTGCCGAACCGGCTGGTCAGCCAGCCTCCGGCGCCGTGTGAAGCGGCCACAGCAGAAGCGTCCATGCTGGATGATTGCGTCATTTACTGATTCCTGTTGGCAGGCCCGCCCGTGCCGCCCCCCGATAGTATCGACGATCAGGTTAACAAATCCTTAAGCGGTTCCCAAATGGTAAACCACGCGCGCTGGCAGGTCGGGGTGCCGCGCACAACTCCGTTGTGCGTGTCGCTGATCGTTCAGGAACGGGGATGCATGGGCGAGACGCCCATGCCACACAGAAAGAGCATGGGCGAGACGGCCATGCTACACAGAAAGAGCATGGGCGAGACGCCCATGCTACTCACGGGCGAGACGCCCGTGCTACGAAGGCACGGCTAGAGCAGGTTCACCGGATCGACGTCGGCGACGACGTCGGCGGCGATGTCGCGGCACAGGTCGCCCAGGCGCCCGGCGATGGCGTCCTGGATCATCCCCGCCCGCGGGGCGCTGAGCAGGATGTGGAACCGCATCTCGTTCTTGATCTTCTTGATCTCAGCCGCCTGCGGACCGGACATCGTAACGGCCGCGGGCAGAAGTTTTCGCAAACGCGCCGCCAGCAGTTCGCCGCCTTGCTGGGCCTTGAGGCCGTCGCTGTGGCGGATCAGGATGCGCACCATGCGCGTGAAGGGCGGCAGGTGGGTTTCCTCGCGCAGGGGCAATTCCTTGGCGGCAAAGCCGTCGTAATCATGCGTGGCGGCCAGTTTGATCGCCGGTTCTTCAGGGTGCAGCGTCTGGACGACGACTTTGCCGGGCAGGTCCGCCCGCCCCGCTCGGCCGGCCACTTGCACGATGAGTTGAAACGTACGCTCGGAGGAGCGGAAGTCCGAAATCGCCAGTGATGTATCGGCCGACACCACGCCCACCAGCGACACGCCGGGAAAGTCCAGGCCCTTGCCGACCATCTGCGTGCCCAGCAGGATGTCCAGCTCGCGCGCGGCAAAGGCACTGAAGACTTTCTGGAACTGCGCGGGCGAGGTCATCGTGTCGCTGTCCATGCGGGCGGCGCGGGCGGCGGGGAACTTGCGGGCCAGCTCGCCCTCGATGCGCTGGATCCCCAGCCCGAACAGCAGCAGCTTGCCCGAGCACGCCGGGCAGTGATGCGGCAGGGCCGCGCCGTGCTGGCAGTAGTGGCACAGCACCGTGTCCGTGGCCTGGTGGAAGACCATGGCCCGTGAGCAGTGGTCGCATTCCATGATCCACCCGCATGAGGGCTTGGGGCAGAAAACGTAGCTGGCGTATCCGCGGCGGTTCATCAGCAGGATGATCTGCTCGCGGCGATCGAGCGCCGTCGCCATCGCGTGCGTGAGCGTCTTGCCCAGCAGCTCGATGCGGCCGGGCGTCATCTCCTGACGCAATGAGACGACCTGCAGCGCGGGCATCGGCAGCCCGCGCACGCGCCGCGGAAGGCGCAGCAGCGCGTAGCGGCCGAGATTGGCGTTGTGCAGGCTCTCCAGGCTGGGCGTCGCCGAGCCCAGGATCACCGGCACGCCCGCAAGCGAGCCGCGCATGACGGCCGTGTCGCGCCCGTGATATCGCGGGGCGGTGTCCTGCTTGTACGTGGGCTCGTGCTCCTCGTCGACGATGATGAGCCCGAGCTTGCGGCAGGGGGCGAAGATGGCGCTGCGCGGGCCGACGACCACCGCCGCGTGACCGTCGCGGATCTGCTGGTAGTAATGTGCCCGCTGGGCGTCGGTCAGGCCGCTGTGCAGCACCGCAACGCGCGGAAGGCGGGCGACCAGACGCGCCAGCGTCTGCGTCGCCAGGGCGATCTCGGGCACCAGCAGGATCGTCTGCCTCCCCGCGGCCGCCACCTGCCGAATGGCCCGGACGTACACCTCGGTCTTGCCGCTGCCGGTGACGCCGTGCAGCAGCGTCGTGGAGAACCCGCCGGCGAGCTTGGCCTCCAGGGCAGTCAGCGCGGCGGCCTGGTCTTCATTGAGCTCGAAGGGAGGGGCGGCGTCGTGTCCAGCCGGTTCACCCAGGCGCAGCTCACGCGCCTCGGTTCGCACCAGCCCGCGCTGTACGAGGCGGCTGAGCGTCTCGCGATTGCTGCCGCTGTGCGTCAGGAGCTGCTCGACCGTCAGCGGCTCGATGCCCTGCTTGCGGGCTTCGATCAACTCGTCGAGGATGCGCTTCTGTCGCGGGCCCAGGCCTCCGGGCCAGTCGCCGGCCTCGGCGCCCAGGAACGCCACCGCCTCGGTGCGCGGGGCATGGCGTCCGACCGCCGAAGGGACCATCGCCGTCAGCACCATCCCCGGCGGCGTCATGTAGTAATGGCTGATCCAGGCGCCGAGCTTCCACAGCACGTCGTCGAACTGCGACGCCTGATCGAGCACAGCCGCGACGGCCTTGAGATTCGCCCGCGCGCCGGGCGCGCGATCCGGCTCGACGACGACGCCGGTGATCTTGCGATTGCCCTTGCCGAAGGGCGCCTGCACGCGCTGCCCGAGGAACGGCTCGCCCAGTGCGGCCGGCCAGGAATAGTCGAACGTTCCCCAGACGTTAGCGCCCACGACCAGTCCGACGACGCGCCCATGCGCCGTCGCCGCCTGCGGATCCGGAGGTTGTTCGAACAGTTGCTGCATTGGGAGCCATTATCGGACAGACAGACCCAAATGCAAAGCGGGCAGAACGCAGATCTGTCCCGTTAGCGGTCGAACTTGTTCGACGCGGTTGTTTCCCCGCCCGTCAGATGCTATGAAGAGAAGCCATGACAGAGCTCACAGGAACAACTAAGCACCTGCTGCTGGACAATCGCGTGGTGCAATCGACACGCGGGGTTCGGCTGGCGGTGGGTCGGCCCGTCAAGCACGCGGGCAATCCGCTGTTCGTCCAGGACAAGCCCTGGGAACCGCGGTTCGACAACGGGTATCCCAACATCTTCTATGACCAGCAGGAGCGTCTGTACAAATGCTGGTACACGACGTTCGTGATCGACAAGGCCCAGGAGACCACGCCGCCTGCCCGGCGCAAGAAGGGGGAATACTTCTCCATCGGCCACAAGCTGGAAAAACCGTGGCGCGTGGTAGGGCTGTGCTATAGCACCTCGCGCGACGGGCTGAACTGGACCAAGCCTCGCCTCGACGTGTGCCCTTGGAATGGCAAGCCCAGCAGCGTCCTGGGCGTGGGCCCGCACGGCGCGGGCGTCGTGAAGGATCTCGCTGAGCAGGACCCCGCGCGGCGCTACAAGATGTTCATGCTGGACGACCGGATACGCGGCATGGCGGTGGCGTTTTCGGCCGACGGCGTGCGCTGGTCAGCCTCGCACCCGTGCCCGGAGATGGCCGCCCGCGGCGACGCGCACAACAACGCCCTGTGGGTGCCCCAATTGAAGCGGTGGGTCGGCATCACCCGCACCTGGGACGGCCAAGCCCGCCAGCGCCTCGTGGCCCGCACCGAGAGCGAAGACTTCCTGCACTGGACGCCGGCTGTCGAGATCCTGCGCGGCGAAGGCACGCGGCAGATCTATTCGATGTGCGTCTTCCCCCATGCCGGCGTGTACCTGGGGCTGATGATGATCTTCGACACGGCCAGCGACCGCGTACACGTCGAATTAGCCTGGAGCCCGGACACGATCGCCTGGCAGCGCATCGATCCGGGAACTCCGCTGATCGCCAACTCGCCGCGGCGGGGCGCGTACGACTGGGGCACGGTCTATGCCGCCGCCAGTCCTATCGTCTATGACGACCATACTGCCTTGTACTACATCGGCGGCGATGGTTGCCACGGCGACTGGCGCGACGGGTGCCTGGCGATGGCGACGCTGCGGCCGGACGGCTTCGCCGGATACATGCCCACTGCCGCCCAGGGGCACGTGATCACCCCTCCGGTGCAGTGGGGCGGGGCGCTGGGCGTATCGGCCGACATCGCGCGCGGCGGTTCGCTGACCGCCTCGGTGCTGCTCAACGGCAAAGAAGCGGTGCGCAGCGAGCCGCTGGCCCGCACCGGCAGCGGCGCCTTGCTGCGGTGGGGCGACAAGGCGCGAATCGCCGCCCTGATCGGCAAGGGCGTTCAACTGAAGTTCCATCTTCGCGCGGCGAAGCTTTATTCATTTGAGATAAGCGGTTAGGGATCAGTTATTCAGCCTCAAACCACGGCGTTAGCGGTGGGGCATGTCCCGCCGCTAACTAATTCCATATTGCTATTGCCCTGTCGCGCCGATACTCTTAAATGCTGCGCTGCGTGTCATGCGCGGGCGGATGAGGAGTAGTTTTATGACCCAAATCCCGAGTCAGTCCGTTGGCGAGAACTCCGACGAGCGGATTTTCGCCGACAGCAAGGTTCTGGTCGTTGATGACAACGAGCAGAATCTGGAGCTGTTGTCGGCGTATCTCGAAACGCTCAAATGCACGGTGATTACAGCCCTGGATGGAATCACCGCCCTGGCCAAAGTGGCCCAGGACCCGCCGAACCTGATCCTGCTGGACGTCATGATGCCCCGCATGAGCGGCTTCGAAGTCTGCCGCAAACTCAAGGCCGACCCCCGCAGCCGCGACATCCCGATCCTGATGGTGACCGCGCTGAACGAGATGGGCGACATCGAGCGCGGCGTCGAGTGCGGCACCGACGATTTCGTCTCCAAGCCCGTTAACCGCCTCGAACTCATCACGCGCGTCAAGAGCCTCCTGCGAGTCAGCCACCTCAAGGGCGAACTCGACCGCACGCTGGCCTACCTCAGCGACGTGGAAGTCCGCGGCAAGACCGAGTAGGCCGTAGCACGGGCGTCTCGCCCGTGCGTCGCATGGGAGTCCCGCCCATGCATATCGCATCAAAGACCAACCGGAAGACCTCACATACGTAGGGAACATATGAGCAAGAAGATGGTGATTGCGTTGATGGCCTTGAGCTTAGCCGTCGTCGGCTGCAGCAAGGCCTCCAAAACCCCCAGTACGCAACCTCGCGACGCATCGGCGGTCATCGAGCCGTTAGCGGTGCCGGTCGAACCGGCGCCGGCCCTGGCCCGGGCAACACAGCCTGTGTCGACGCAACCTGTGGTCTCCCAGCCCGTGCTACCTGCTCCACAGCCTGGAAAGGCTGTGCTACCTGCTCCACAGCCTGGAAAGGCTGTGCCACCACCGCAGTCGCAACCCGCCGCGGCGCCGGTGACGGTGGTCGAGCAGATCGACGCGGGCAAGGGCATCACGCTGGCCCGCCTCAGCAACGGCCTGACGGTCATCATCAAGCCCTTCAGCGCCGCTCCGGTGGTGTGCGTGAAGGCGTACGTGCATACCGGCGGGATGTACGAAGGCAAGTGGCTCGGCAGCGGCCTGAGCCACCTGACCGAGCATCTGGTCGCCGAAGACGCCACGCATGACGGCGCCGCACCCAAGGGCCAGGGCGAGCAGTCCGCCCCGGTCAACCGCGTCACGGCTATCGGCGGGCAGTCCAACGCCAGCACGTCGATCGAATGGACGCAGTATTACATTGAAGCCTCCGCCACGCGGGTCAACGACTGCATCGATCTGGTGGCCGACTGGATGGCACGGCCGAATATCGAGCAGGCGGCGTTCGACCGCGAGCACGGGGTGGTGCAGCGCGAACTGGAGATGGGTTTGGATGATCCCGGCAGGCAACTTCACCGCGCGCACATGGAGGCGATATTCCGCGGTCATCCTGCCGCCGTGCCGGTCATCGGATACAAGGCCCCGCTGCAGAAACTCACCTCCGACGACGTGCGGGCCTATGTCCGCCAGATGTACGTGCCGCAGAATATGGCGTTTTGCATTGTCGGTGACGTGGACGCCCCAGCCGCCCTCGAGCGCGTCTGCCTCGCGTTTGCCGGAACCCGCCAGGGCAATACGCCCCAGCACGACCTGCCGGCCGTCGAGCCCTTCACCGGCGTGCGCCGCTCGCTGCTGGCCAACAAAGACCTCAAGCAGACGATGCAGATACTGAGTTTCCAGAGCATCCCGCTGCTGCATGAAGACCTCTACGCCCTCGACGTGCTCAGCTACGTGCTGACCGAAGGCTCGTCCAGCCGCCTCGTGCGACTGCTGCGCGAGACGCAGAAGGTCACCGGCATCGACAGCTCGTCCTGGACGCCCTCGTGGGGCACAGGCGTGTTCATGTTCTCGTTCCGCTGCGAACCGGACAAGGCCGACGCCGCGGAAGAGGCCTTGCTCGCCGAACTCAAGAACGTGGTCGGCAAGGGCGTCACGGCTGACGAAGTCGCCCGCGCCAAGCGGCAGAAGATCGCCGATTACGTTTTCTCGCAGCAGACGGCGTCCTCCATCGCCGACACGCTGGCGACGGATTACCTCTCCACAGGCGACGTTGCCTTCTCGCGCAGTTACACCGACCGCATCCAGTCCGTCACGCCGGAGCAGGTGCAGCAGGCCGCCCGGAAGTATCTCACGCCGGAGCGGATGGTGATCACCCGGATCGAACCGCAGACGCTCAAGGCCGCCCCGGTTGCCGCGACGGCGCCGGCCGCCAAGGCCTCAAACGGGCGGTCCAAGCCCGTCCTCTTCAAGCTGCCCAACGGTATCGACGTGGTGCTGCAAAACGTCGACGTGGGGCTGGTCTCGATGACCTACGTCACCTACGGCGGTTTGCTGGCCGAGACCGACGCCACCAACGGCCTGGGCACGCTGATGACCGAACTGGCCACGCGCGGCGCGGGCAACCGATCGGCCGAAGAAATCTCCAGATTCTTCGACGCCGCCGGCGGCAAAATCTCCGGCAATTGCGGCAGCAACACGCTCTATTGGCAGGCGGCGGTCCTCGATGACAGTGCCGAGCGGGCGCTGGAGATCTTTGCTGACATCATCCTGCGGCCGACCTTCCCCGCCACCGAACTGGGCGTCGTGCGCCCGCTGGCGATGAATTCCATCCGCAGCCTCGATGAAGACTACCAGTCGCAGCTGGCCAAGTACTTCCGCGCGAAGTTCTACGCCGGCGGCTCGTACAGCCGCATGCCCGCCGGGCGCCTCGATGTGGTCTCCAAGGCCACCGTCGATGACATCCGCGATTATCACCGCCGCCACGTGCTGGGCAGCGCCGGCGTGCTGGCGATCTATGGCAATATCGATATCGCCAAGACGCGCAAGGCCGTCGAGACGCTCTTCGGCACGGCAAAACCGCAAGTGGCCGCCTCGCAGCCGGCCGGCACGCAGCGGAGCGTCAATCCCGCCGGCGAGCACTTCGTGATGAAGACCACCAACGAGGTGGCCGGCGTCATCGTGGCCGTGCCCGGCATGACGATGTTCAACGAAGACCGATTCGCCATCACCGTGCTCGACACCATCATCAGCGGCTATGAACTGCCCAGTGGCTGGCTGCACAACGAACTGCGCGGCAAGAGGCTGGTCTACGCCGTCCATGCGCTGAACTGGGCGGGAATCGAACCGGGCACGTTCATGGTCGAAGCCGTCTGCCAGGGCGACAAGGTTCCCGAGGTCGTCGACATCATCCGCGCCAACCTCGACAAGGCCACCCGATACGACTTTACGCAGGCCCAGGTCGATGAGGCCGTCAACGTGATCCTCACCGCCGCCTTGCTCAACAGCCAGTCGATGTCCGAACTGTCCATCGACGCCGCGCTGAACCAGCTTTATGGCTTCGGCTACGACTACCGCTCGAAGCTCGAAAAGCAATACCGCAAGGTAACGCCCGCCGACGTAAAACGCGTGGCCCGGAAGTACCTCACCCGCCCGCAGGTGGTCATCGTGACGACCCCCAAGCCGCAAGTGCTGAAATGGCCCGGCGCCGTTATCGAGCAACCCGCCGACGCCGATCCGGACAAGACGAAGTAGCCGCTATCGCCCCGGTGCCATGGCGGCCGTTCCTAAGCCGCCACGCGCGTGCGCGGTCCCGATGTTGACTTTTGGCCGCCGCCAGCCGAAAATACCACATACGATCTCCCCAATTGGATATTCCAGATTGGAAATTGGAAATCGTCTCCGCGCCTGTAGCTCAATGGATAGAGCATCGGTCTTCGGAACCGACGCCGCAAATCTGCAAGAGGCTGAAAAGACAGAGACTTACGGCGACAGTCCTGATTCACTCTGCCATTCGCTTTGCCATTTGGATGCAGAATTGACCCCCGATCTGGCCGAAATCGTGGCCGCCTGGGCGACGCTGCCCGAGCCGATCAAGGCCGGTATCGTGGCGATGGTCAAGACAGCCTGCCCCACCGGCGGAAAGAGGGGCGAATGATGCTGCAAGGCAGCGCCAAAGCCCCGGCGGCCCCAGTGGCGAAGCCCTTAACGGGTTTGCAGGCTGATAGCCAAGCCGCGGCGGGTGCGGCAAGGGTACGGGGGTGGGGTTGCCCCCAGCCGGGGGCGCTTGCTTGTGTGCATTACACCCCCTCCCACATTCTTTCGATGCGCGGCTTTTCCCAACTGTGCGGGGGCGAAGCGCCCCGATTACGCTCAACAGCGCAACGCTGCGCCAATCCCCCCCTCCGGCATGGAGGGTAATGATGGGAGCCCATACATGGAACAGGATGAAATTATCGACCGCTGCCAAGCCGTGACGGTTCAAGAGGCCGCGGACCTGATGCGCGTTTCGCGGCCGACGGTGACGAAGCTTATCAAAGGCCGCGCTCTGCCAAGCGTCCAGATCGGTCGCTGCCGACGGATCATGCGAGTGGACCTGGAGGAATTTCTTCGACGCAAAGCAACCCTCGGCTGGCGGTCATACCTTCCTGATGAACTGACGCCGGCGGATGTTGGACCGCACCCAGGCCATGCGGGCGAAGACGAGATCGTGCATTTCTAATCCTGAAAATCGCTTGGTTTGAGACGTGACAGGGAGAAGCCCGACGAAGATAATGCCAGCAAGGCCCATGCACGGGGCATGGGCAAAGCAGTTCTTTGCTGAAAGGGAAACAGCGATGAGATCAAAACGGAACTGGGCAATGGCGGCTGGCGTTCTTGCAGCGTCATTTGCGGGCGGGGCATTCTCGCACTGGATACTATTGCCGGATGAAGCCTCTGCACAAGGCTATCGCTATGTCGGCATAACCGGTGGGCATGTGACCCCAGCGGAATACCGAGACATGATTCGGTACAAAATCGCTGCATTTCGAAATGCAAATGCGACGAGCATCAGAATTGCCAAAGAGAACGGCAACAAAGAGGAACTTGCCACTCTTGAGCGAGACGCCCAGCAGATTCCAGAGAAGGCTGCGGAAGTGGTCCAACGGAACTTTCTCATTTTCCTGTCACCCGAGCAGTACGCAGCGATCAAAGGAAAGACTTTCAACACTTTTGGGGATGTCGTGAAGCTCTTGGCCGCTGCTGGTCTGCCTACCGATACGTTCCCCAAGGACATCGATGAGGCCAGAGTTGCGACGCAGGAACAATATCTCGCTGGTGTGAAGCACCGAGAGGAACAACATCAGGCTACCATGGCCCGCGCGCAGGAGGCAAAGGAGTACCTTGAGAAGAACGGGCCTGGCGTGGCACAACCCGCAGGCAGGTTGGAACAGCGGAATGCGGAACAAACAATCAAGGTGAAGGAATTAGTTGCTGAACAAATAACTCTTGCTGATGCCGCAGGCAACGTCCGAGGGCAGTTGTCTATCGACAAGAAAGGTGACGGAATGCTGGTTCTGGCCGGCAAGAAAGACATCTACTTGATGTCTATGGTCGATCAGGACGGACATCCCGCTATGTACCTTAGCAACCCATCTGGACAGGGCGCAGTAGTGATGTGCGCCCAGCCGGCAATCGGCCAAATCGTGCTACAATCCGCCAAGGGCGCAATCGTTTTCGAAGCACTCCGCGGTCAGAACGGAAGCTATTTCCGCGAGACGAAACCCAAGCAGTAACGAACCATCGACGACAAAGGCGGCATAGTTTGGGAAACCCCTGGCAACACGAAGAAACAATAGCTTGAATGGACCCTTCGGCGGGCTAGGCTTCGCGAGCCGAAAGCGGTACTCCGAACCGCTGCCCGCCGGGATCCTTTTCGGAGCCGGAATCGGAGCCGGACAAGATGGACAAGTCAGACGAAGATAATCTTCCGCAGGGATGGCAGGGACTGCTCGACTATGCGCATGACCCCGAGGGATGGGTGACACTGGACACGGGCGGAGTATTGTCCAAATTGTACAAGGAATCGAACGGGCACGATGTTGCGGTTCTACTGGACTCGCTGGTCAATGAAGCGCGAATCGCATGGCACAAGACGACTGTCTTGCGTAGGGATGACAACCCCGACCCCCGCGATGAGGAGACGGGCCTTGACTTCCAGTTGTCGATGCAGAGGCTATGGGTTCAAGTATTCACGGCAGTACGGGAAGCGGAACAATGGCTGTATCGAGCACTTGGCCCAGGGAATGATAATGAACTGCTCGATTGTGTAGGGGACGCCCTCCGAAACATTGCCCTCTGTCTCGATACGATGACTTCCCCTGACGACGATGTACCCGCGAAGGAAAGGTTATTTCCTGACACGCTGAAGGCTTTGCACGGGGCCGCCCGTGACTTTGAACGACTCTATGCCCGCGAGACTCAATCGGCCGGTGCTGGCAAAGTCCCGCTCTTGCCGCCGCCGCTGCCCAAACCAACAACGGCGATTCCCGATCCCTCGCCGATTCAAGACCTTCACGCATACCATGAAGCTGAGCGAGCGCGACGGGAACAAGCGGAACACATTGCCTGGTGGACCAATTTCTACCGCAAACAGGATGACGAAGGCCGGAAGGTGGAACTGCTGAGGCTAGGCATAACCGCGTCCGCCCCGGCGTCGCCGACGCCAGAGGAGATTCACCTTGAGGAAATCGACTTGGACATTCTGAAGGCGCTTGCGAAGCGGGGCCATGCGCTGAAGTGCATTGATCTGGCAACCGATGTTAGGGCCGATGAAGACAGAGTAAGCGCCCGGTTGAAGTACCTTGACGGCAAGGGGCTTGTTTCCTGGCCCATTGTTGGCAAGGGGAAACGCACTAGAAAAGGGGCAAGTATCACCGACGCTGGACGTGCAGAATTGAACCGGCTAAACCCCGCCTAATCCCCGCCCTATACCCGCCCTAGCTTCTTCTATGCTCGCGACAATGCGAGTATGGAAAATGAAAGAAGACTTCTACCAGCGGGGCCGACGGCGCGGCGACTTCACGTCACCATGCGCTGGCTGAAGGCTGAAGCACAAGCCGGACGCCTTCCGCACGTCAAGGCCGAAACCCGATTCCTCTTTGACCCCGAAGCCGTAACCGCCGTTTTGATGCGCTTGGCACAAGACCCGCCGCAATGGCGCGCCGACACCGCCGCCGATCTGGTGGCCGGGATGGTCAAGGCCCGACGCGCTGGCGATGCCGCCGCCGTCGCCCAGGCCCAGGGCGAGCTTGAACGGCTGGGCGTCAAGATTAGCTTCGCCGATGGACTGGAGGCCCGCCATGAGTGACGCGGCCCCTTTGCTGGTCAACGCGAGGCGCGCGGCGGAACTTTGCGGCGTGTCGAAAAGCTGCTGGTGGGCGCAGCTCGCGGCCGGGCGCGTACCACTGCCGCTCAGGCTGGGGCGGCGAACCTTATGGCGCAGCGCCGATCTGGCGGACTGGGTGGCCGACGGCTGCCCGCCGCGCGACCAGTGGCAACAGACGCGAGGGGGCCGACGATGAAACCGCCAAGCCCACACAGCGCCGCCCTTGCCGCCGCCCTGGACGCGATCGCGCGCGGATGGTCGATCATCCCGGCGGACCCGGTGACGAAGAAGCCGCTGACGAATCCGCACACAGGCCGCCCGATGGGATGGGCGAAGTATCGGACCGCGCCGGCCGGTGAAGCCCAAGCCCGTCAATGGTTCGACCCGGACAGCCCGCCCCTTGTCGCCGTGATCCTGGGCGAAGCGTCCGGCGGACTGGTCTGTCGCGACTTCGACGGGGCCGCCGGGCGCAGCGCCTATGCGGCATGGGCGAAAGAGAATCCCGGCCTTGCCAAGAGCCTGCCGACGGCGAAGACGCCGGACGGGCTGCACGTCTACTTCCGTTCGACCTGGCAAGGATTCATCGACTGCGGCGACGGCGAACTGCGCGGCGATTCTGGGCACTACTGTTGCCTGCCCCCTGGCCCCGGACGTGATTGGATTATTCCCCTTCCCAAAGGCGACTTGCCACTTGTCGACAACCCCGTCGCGGTTTTTCACGCGACGCCGCGAGAATCTCTTGTAAACGCCTGTGACCGCTTGTGTCCGCCTGTGTCCGCTTGTAACCCTCTTGTATGCTCTTGTGTGACAGTCGCGGAAGATGAGGACCGGATTCAGCGGGCAATCGAGGCGACGCTGCCGAGCGGTACGCGTCAGAGGCACAAGGCAATCTTCCACTTCGCCCGCCGCCTGAAGGGCATGGACGACGTGAAGAACGCCGCGCCGGCCGATCTGAAACACTTGGTCCGCGCATGGTGGAAGCGGGCGCTGCCGTTCATCCAGACAAAGGACTGGACGGAGACATGGGTGGACTTTGTCGAGGCATGGGACCGTGTACAGCACCCCGCCGACGACAGGCAGTTGAAAGACTGCCTTGCACGAGCGAAGGCCCGCCCTGTGGCTGGAATCGAGAATCCCATTATGGCGACCGTGGCCGCCCTATGCAGAGAACTCCAGATTGTTCATGGCAGCGATCCGTTCTTTTTGAGCGGGTATAAACTGGCCGGACTGCTTGAAATCGAACACCGCAAGGCGGCGCGATGGCTGAGGCACCTGGAGCGCGGCGAGAGAATCATCCGCCGCGTGAAGGTCTATTCCCTTGAGGAACGCAAGGCCGCAGAGTATTTGTACATCGGCCCGGAATAATTCCGGGAATGTACTTGACCGGTTACCAAGCATCCGCGTAGAATACCGACGATGGGTAGAAAACGAATCAAGTTGAGCGACCAAATCAGGCGGGCGGTGAACCAGTCCGCCCTGTCGCGATATGCGATGTGCAAGGCCGCGAAGATCGATCAAGCGACCTTTTCCCGATTCATGCACGGGGTAGTGGGGCTGTCGATGGCGACGCTGGACGATCTGGCCGACGTTCTGGGCCTGGACCTTGCCCCGCTGCCCGACAAGCCCAAGGCCAGCAAAACGAAGGGAAGGTGAACCGTGAGACTCTACCGCCCGACCTACAAGACGCCCCAGGGCAAGCGACTGTCGCCGACGTGGTGGATGGACTTCGCCGATTCCAACGGCCGCCGGTGGCGCTTCCCCGCTTTGACGGACAAGCGCCAGACCGAAGCGATGGGGCGCAACGTCGAAAAGCTGCTGGCGCTGAAACAGAGCGGCGACCCGCTGCCGCCCGATCTGTTGCGATGGGTTGAAGCGGTATCGCCGGACTTCCGCGGCCGCCTGGCCGAAGCGGGCTTGATCGACGCGGACCGCGCCGGCGGCGCTGCCGCCTTGATGGTGCTGGACGATCAAGACGCCGTGATCGGCGGACACCTGGCGGACTTCCTGGCCGACGCCGAAGCGCGGGGCGTGTCTCCCGTCCAGCGCCAAATGCTCGCCCAGCGCATACGCGACATGCTGCGCAAGGCGGGGGCGCGATGGCTGCGCGACCTGTCGGCCAGCAAGATTCAGGCCGCTATCGCCGCCCTGGGCGAGCCGACAGACGACAGGCCCAAGGGACTGAGCAATCAGTCGATGAAGCACTACGTCCGCGCCCTCAAACAGTTCTCGCGATGGCTGCAACGCGAACGGCGGACGGCCGAAGATACCTTGATCGGCGTCAAGGGCTACAACGCCGAAACCGACAAGCGCCACGAGCGCCGCGGATTCACCGCCGCCGAAATGTCGGTACTGCTGGGCGCGACCGCCAAAGCCCCGCGGCGCTGGGGCATGGATGGCAAGGCCCGCGCCGCCGCCTACCGCCTGGCGTTTTCATCGGGGCTTCGCCGCAATGAAATCCGCACCTTGACGGGCGACAGCTTCCGCCTGGACGACACGCCCCCGACCGTGACGGTTGAAGCGGGATACTCCAAGCATCGACGGCGCGACGTGCAGCCGCTACCGGCGGACGTGGCGGAAGCCCTGGGCGAATATCTGGCGACGGCCGACGCCGCCCGCCCGTTTGCCCTGCCCGACAAGACGGGCAAGATGCTGCACGAAGACATGGCCGACGCCCGCGCCGCCTGGATTGCCGATGAGCGTATCAGCGCCGATGAGCGGCAGGCGCGGGCAGAAGATGGCGACTTCCTCAAGCCCCGCGATTCGGCGCGGCTGGTGCTGGACTTCCACAGCTTCCGGCATGGATTCGTGACGGCGATCTGCCGGGCCGCCGTGTCGCCCCGCGTGATGATGGAACTGGCCCGCCACAGCGACCCGCGATTGACGATGCAGCGCTACAGCCGCGTCGCCGTCGCCGATTCCGCCCTGGCGCTGGACGCCCTGCCCAAGCTGGACGCCGACGACGCCGACGCCCAAGCCCAACCCGCCGCGCTGAGGGCGACAGGGACCGACGATGCCCGCGCAACAGTTATCGCCCCCAAGGCCGCGCCAGACGCGCCACGCTGCCCCACAATCGCCGATCGCGCGGCCGATGATGCAACGCCCGCCGATACCGCCGCCGACGCCGCCGGACAGGGGCAAAATCACTTTGCCATTCCCTTTGCCAAATCGTGCGGGCGCAACGGTGATTCGGTGGACTGCAATGGACGGACGGGCGAATTGCCTGCGCGACGGAATAACCTTGTTTCACGCGGGAAAGCCGATAGAATCCAAGGGAAGCAACACCCCCGCGCCTGTAGCTCAATGGATAGAGCATCGGTCTTCGGAACCGAGGGTTAGAGGTTCGACTCCTCTCAGGCGTACTGGCAGCGAGCCGGTGTCACAAGCACCGGCTCGCATTGTTTCGCAAGGTCCGGCACAAGCGCCCGCCGCTGCATTACTTAGGATGCCTTGCGAATTCTTGCGACTCGATGCGATTCCCTGCGGCGTCGGATTCGGCGTCGCCGTTTTGACAGGCGCGGCGTCGGATTTGGCGTCGGATTTGGCGTCGCCCCCGGTGACCACTTCGGCGTACTCTCGCAGCGTCAGATCGTAGTGCCGCCGGCTGATCTGTACCGCATGACCGATCCACGCCGAGACCTGATATTCCGGCACACCCAGGCCAAGCCAATTCGTCTCGCACGTGGCCCGCATGTTCTGGAACGGCTTGGGGAACGGCTTGACGCCGCCACGATCCATGATGCGGTGTAACTGTGTGCGGAGGTTCGCACCGCACCCCCTGTAACGCGTGATGACGAACTCCGCCCCTGCGTCCACCTGGGAGAACACATCGAGCAGCAGCCCGTACAACGGCGGGCAGATCGGCACGTCCCGCACGTCGCCGCTTTCCCGCTCCGTCTTGCTCGACTTCACCCGCAGATGCTTGCTCGACCAGTTCACATCGGCCCACCGCAACGCCAGGACTTCCGAGGGACACCGCAGCCCCGCGTGGTACGCAAGGCCCACGATCAGCCGCCATTGTGCATCGGGGCAGTTGTCGATCATTGCCGCCGCTTCCGCCGCCGTCACGTGATGCTGTCGCTGGCGGTTCACGTAGTCGGAACTCTTGAGGCGTTTACACGCATTCTCGCTGAGCAGCTTTGCCCGCACAGCCGCGTTGAAGAACTGCTTCGCACGGCGGCAGTGCCCCCGCACTGTAGCCTCGCTGAGCTTGCTCCGCAACTGGACAGCGTAGGAATCGGCGTCCGCTTCCGTCACGTCACCGAGCAGCTTCTCGCGGCCGAGAAATGCAATCAGGGTGCGCTCCGTCTGCCGCAGATTCGAGATCGTGTTGAACTTCGCGTCGGTGCGGCCCGCGATGTACGAGGCCACCCACGCGGCCACCGTCACGCGATCCGAAGGCCGAGCATCGACCAGGCCGAAATCCTCCAGCCGCCGCCGCACGTCGTCAGAGATCGACGACAACCATTCAGCCGTCGCAGGCGCCAGCGGCGAACCGTAGGCACGAGACGCCCGCAGGTCCTTCACAAAACGCTCGATGCCTTCAGCCTGTTTAAACGCCATCTTCCCAAGACGCCAAGTCCGCCGCCTGCCGTCCAGTCCCAAGAACTGCACCCGCACGCCGCCGCCACGCTCTTTGTTTGCCATGACTATCCGCCTCGGTTCTGTTCGACAAAATCCTTCACCGCCTCGGGCGCGTACCGCACGATCCGCACCCCAGGAATACGCACGCACTGCAGCAGGCCCTTCTTCGTCAGCGTCCAGATCGTCCGCTCCGACAACCCCAACGCCACCGCAACTTGCCTTGCGGTCCACAGCATCGACTCAAAACGCGGTTCACTGATCTTGCCCATCACCCGCCCCGCCTTCCCAGTCATCGCGGACGGCTCGCCCGCTGCTGAAGTCCAACCCGAAGAACACACTCGGCGGCGATCCGCCGACACGACCGTCACGCCCGAACCAGATCACGCCCGGCATCGGCTTGCTCACGAACTCCTCGCCGCCATCATCGGGCACGGGCACCCCGACGTGGGCATGGTCCGCAGCCCAGCGGCACACGCCCTGCATCACCTGGTTGACGCTCACGCCAGCCGACGCCGACAGCCGCTTGAGGCTCTTGACCACATCCGACTCCAACCGAACTTCCAACCGTACCATGCTCTTTGCCATCAAAGTGCCTTTCCAGTACCTTTGCCGGTACTTATGCCGGTATTATTGCCGATGTCCAGCGGCCCGGCAAGCACAATCCGGAAAATCTTCCGCCGCTTCCGCTGTGTGCGAGTCCTTGCGGCCCGGTGCGATTGCGGCTCGATGCGACAGCCTGCGAGTCCTTTCTACCCCCTGCGATGCATCTGGCGATTCTACCCCCGTAATACATAGTGGGGGTAGAAGCGGCGGCGGGGCGACCGCTGGCGCGGTCGCACCCGCCCCGCCCCGCCCAACGTCTCCGCGACGCACAACGACACACGCGGTGCGACGCGATCCAAGCGTCAGGGACACACCGGCCCGGATCGTCCTCGACAGGGACGCACATTCAGGTCCGGAGATCGGGGAGGGGGCGGCGTCCGGAGGTCCCCCCCAGAGACGCGAGGCACAAGCACCCACTGCCGCATTCGGAGCGCGGGCGGCCACGCCGAGGTCAGGGAAGGCACACACCCACAGCGGCGAAAACACGCTGAAGGCGCGGTCAGGGAACGGGGAGGCAGGGACGCTCGCCGCCCCCTGCACCCCAGGCACCCCGGCAAAGGGCGAGGACATGACAACGAGCGGTAGCCGTCGAGGGCTTAGGCTCAGGACTGCACGTCCCGATTCGCA